>NZ_DOPT01000007.1:0-14257 GCF_003512625.1 Herpetosiphon sp.
AGGGGTTGGGGTGAGGGCATGCACCAATTGAATTAACGTGACTCATTCAAGTGATGCTTTTATGGTATAGTCTTTGCGGAGTTCTTGCTAAAAGGCAATATTGTGGAAGATATCGAATATAGCGTGATGGCGGCAGTCGAGGAGCAACATTGGTGGTATGTGGGCATGCGCCAAATTGCCCAAGCGTGGCTTGATCAATTGCCGACCCAGCGTGCTTGGCGAGCGCTTGATGCTGGCTGTGGTACGGCGGGCAATGTCGCTTATTTATTAGGCGATTATGGCCCAGCCTATGGCTTGGATCTGATGCAAGCAGCCGTGCAGTTGGGGCGCAAAAAAACCGATGCACCATTAACTCAAGGTTCAGTCTTGACTTTGCCTTATCGCGATGAAAGTTTCGATTTGGTAACCTCGTTTGAAGTGTTGTATCATCGGGCCGTCCCTGATGAAGTCGCCGCGTTACAGGAAATTTATCGCGTCTTGAAGCCAGGTGGTTGGGTGTTATTGCGCATGCCAGCCTATCATTGGCTCTATTCAGCGCATGATCGCTCGGTGCATACCCGTCGCCGTTACACCAATAAGGAAGTGCAAAAACTGTTGCGGGCTGCCAATTTCACGATTGAGCGCAGCTCGTATATCAACAGCATGTTGTTTCCGTTGATTTTGCTGCAACGCTTGATCGAGCGGATTCGGCCAAGTGCTCCAACCAATGAATCGGCGATGCAACTACCTGGGCGTTTGGCCAATAAATTGTTTGGCACAGCTATGCGCTTCGAGGCCCGTTGGCTTGAATCAGGCTCTAGCTTTCCTTTTGGGCTATCAATTTTAACCCTCGCCCAAAAACCCAATCATTCGGTATAATCGCCAAATCCATTTAGTTATTGAGAATATATATGCAAGCCTTTTTAACCAATATTGCCCAGCGCCCAGCCTTATGGGCCATGTTGCGGCGAATTGTTGAAAATAATTATGTTGGCGAACGCGCCGCCATTGCCGATGAACTTACGCCATGGCTGCAAACCAAGCCTCGCCGTTTTTTGGATTTTGGCTGTGGCACTGGTGAATTTGCCTCATCGTTTCCCCAGCACAGCTATATGGGCGTTGATCTTTCGCAAGGCTATGTGCGCTACGCTGCAACCCTGAGTGATCATCGCTTTGGGGTGATGAACGGCAACGCCTTGGCTTTTGGCGATGCCAGTTTTGATGCAGCGTTAATTGTGGGCGTGATCCACCACCTTGACGATGCCTTAGCCCAAATCACTGCTCGCGAATTACACCGTGTTTTAGCGCCAGGCGGCGAAATTTTGATGCTCGAAGATATTCCAGCCCAGGATTGGTGGAATCTGCCTGGACGTTTGATGCACTGGCTTGATCGTGGTGATGCGATTCGCCAAGATGAAGATTATGGCCGCTTGTTCGCGCCTTATTTTACGATTCAACGCCGCTGGACAATTCGCAGTGGAATTTGTGATTATGCAGTTTACCGTTTTAGCCGCGTCGATTAAACGCGGGCTTGGCGAGCATGGCACGGCGATCCGTTTGTTTGGCAGTGCGCTTGGCTTGCTAATCGCTGGTCAATTGTGTTATCGCAAGGCCTTGCTTGGCGCAACGCAACATAACCTTGAAAGCTTATGGCAGGTGAGCCAAAGTTTTTGGGGCATGCTGGGGATTGGCTTAATTCTGCTTTCGCTGTTCCCATGGTTGGCGCTGTTGGCCCGCCGCCAACTTAGCTTCTTCTACCCACTTTGGAGCATTGCCACCATTGTGTTGGTGGTGATCAATTGGTGGTGGTTTGGCGGTGGCATGTCGTGGCAAACCCTCGCCGGAATTGGCTTGGTTTTGCTGGGAGTTAGCCTCTTGTTTCGTGGCGGGCATAGTATTTGAGTAATTGGGGGTCGGTTGTTGGGGGTCGCTTACAAGGGTAGGTTTTAATAATGATTGGGTGGGATCTGAAGTCGATTTGGATGCCCTCACCCCCTAGCCCCCTAGCCCGCACGCGAGGCGAGGGGGAATCCCTCGCCCGCCGCCGTGGGAGAGGGGTCGGGGGTGAGGGAACGTTAAAACCTACCCTCTTGTAAGGTTGGAGGTCGGGGGGCGGTAATTATAAAATATGAAGGATCAAGGGATTAAATAACCCTAGGCTTTCATAGCCCAAGCCCGATCCCCGAAACCCGAGTCCCGACCCCCAACCAACAAATGAGCAACAAGCATGATGCAAACGTGGTGGATTATTGGCGCAGTGCTGGCGATGATGCTGGGTAATTTGATCGTTCGAGCGGGAATGGTTGGGGTGCAACTAGCCCATTCGAGCCGTTTAAGCACATGGCAAGTGCTGTGTTATGGCATGCGCCGTTGGCAAGTGTGGCTAGGCCTGCTTTTGCTGTTTGTGGGAGTGGTAGCCTGGATTAGCAGCGTAGTTTGGTGGCGTTTGGAGCTTGGCTATACCTTACTTGGCTTGAGCTACGTTGCGACGATTGTGTTTGCTTGGTGGTTTGTGGGCGAAACCTTGACCCTCGAAAAAATGTTTGGGGCAATTATTATCGTGGTTGGCCTGCTGTTGATCATTCGTGGTAGTGGATTTTAAGGGGCGTTTGTGCAGATGGCGTTGGGTCGATATGCTCGGCCATTGCTGCTGAGTAGCGTGGTTGCTGGGCTATTGTTATGGCTTGGTTGGCAGCGTTTAGTGCCATTCAACCTAGCAATTGGCGGCGATTTAGTCATTGGCGAGTCGGGTGAGCAATTTGCCTTGATGTACGATCAGCCCTATCTTGAGCATGTGCATGCCCCCGAACCGGCCACGGTTGATCTCACCACCACTGAAACCTATCGCTGGACCCAACCCGAATCAGCGATAACTGTACCGTATCTCAATGGCAGTGCTCATATCGTTCGCTTGAGTTTAGCGCCGCCATCAGTGCCACAAACCCCGTTTTTGCTGCAAGCCAATGGCGCAGCGGTTCGTACCGACCTGCCACCAGGCCAACGCACGTTGCATCTGTTCGCTCCTGCTAGTAGCGATGGCAGTTTAACCCTCGAATTACAAGCCCCAACCTACAATGCTAGCCCTGACCCACGTTTGCTGGGAGTGGTGTTGTATCGGATGCAGGCTCAACCGTTAAGCCACGACTGGTTTCTGCCATGGGCCGCTTGGATCGATTTGCTGCTCGTGGTAATTGTGGTTGGGCTTGGTGCTGCTTTGGCGGGTTTGGCTCCGTTGACTGCGGCTGGCGCGATCTTGGTGACCAGCAGCGGATTAAGTGTTTTGTTGGCAACAGTGCGGACGGTGATTACGCTCGATACTGGACAGTTGCGCACAATAAGCTTGGCTTGTTTGCTGGTGGCTTGGCTTGGGCGTTGGTTGGCTGAGCGCCGCCAAAACCCCGAAATCGCCTTAGTTGCTGGAATGACCGCCTTGGGTTTGGCGCTGCGCTTGATCGGCATTCGTCATCCCCAAACCAACTTCAGTGACCTCTTGTTGAATGTTAATAATCTGGCGAGTGTGGGGAGCGGCGATTTACTATTTACCGAAGGTTTGCCTTGTGCCGCAGGTGCTGGCCGTTCGCCCTATCCTCCAGGCACGTATCTCATCACGCAACCGTTAAGTTTATTGCTGCCCGCCAGCATGAATCGCGGCATTTTGATTCAGATAGTTGGTGCTGTTGCCGATGCGTTGGTGATTCCGTTATTGTGGTGGCTGATTGATCGCACCCGTGACGCGCGAACGCCAGCACGGGCGGCGTTATGGGCTGCCAGCCTCTATCTTGCTCCCTTGGCGATGCTGCGGGCAATGGTGATTGGTGAATGGAGCAATGTGCTGGGCCAGGCAATTGCCATGCCAATCTTGGCGTGGCTGGGATTATGGCTTGCCAGCAACCAGCCGCGAGCATGGCAACCAGCCCTGATTGCTGGCTTGACGATCGCCGCCTTACAGCATAGTGGCACAATGTTATCGCTCGGGTTGTGGGGCGTGGCCTTGGCGGGATTCTTGGTTTGGCAAAAACAATGGCAAGTGCTGGGTCGCTTGGTGGTGGTGGGGACAAGTGCCGTTGTGTTGGCGGTTGGCTTGTATTACAGCAATTTCTTGGGCGATCCAACCCTGGCCAATAATGGCGTGATTTGCCCAGCGCCACGTCCGTTTGACCAAAAATTGTGGGGCGTAGTTTGGAACGATCTGATTGCGCTTGATGGGCGGGTTCCGGCATGGTTTTGGTTGGTGGGTTTAGGCGGTGCGTTTAGTTTGCGCCAAGGGTTATCACGGCTAGCAACTCCAATTTGGGCTTGGCTGGCAACCTTCGTGCTTTCGCTTAGCTCGTTGCTTTGGTCGGAGCAAACTGTGCGTTGGTGGCTGTTTATCTTGCCCGCCTTAGCTTTGAGTGGTGGCGTAGGTTTAGCGACTTTAGCCCAGCGTGGCCGTTTCGGGCGGGTAGCTGCGATTGCCGCGAGTTTATTCATCATTGCTGCTTCGTTAGCCCTCTGGACACGCTTTATTATCGAGTATCGCACGGGGGCGTTTGTTCCATAAATTATGAGGTTGACAACCAGTTGCATCGCGCCTTCACCCTAGCCCCTCGCCCGCCGCAGTGGGAGAGAGGTTGGGGGTGAGAGACTGTGATAATTGGTCGTTAACCCGGTGAACCATTACAAATCGCCACTAGCTAGGCTTCTCTGCTTTAAATCTGAGTGCCTAACCTCTACATCCTGACCCCTGAACCCTTCCATCTAACGACCGATCCCTGCTATGGTACACTGCGCATATTGGCATAAACGAATACAGAAATAGTGGGTGAATTCGATGCAGGCAGTGCAAATCTCAACCAATCAGAATCGGGTCGAAATACCATGGCGAGCCTATGTGGCGCTGGCAATTGGCATTGTGTGTATCGCATTATCGGCAATTTGGGTCAAGTGGGCGGCTGTGCCTGGGCCAGTTTCGGCCTTTTATCGCATGCTGATTCCAGCGGCGATTTTGCTGCCATGGTGGTTTGCCAAACGGCCTAAGCATCTGCCCAAGCAAGCTACGCGGCTTTCGCTGCTTGGCGGCGTTTTCTTTGCCTTCGATTTAGCCCTGTGGAATAGCGCAATTTTGCTGACTTCAGCTGCCAACTCAACCCTGTTTGCCAATAATGCCCCGCTCTGGGTTGGCTTGGGTGCTTGGTTGATTTTTCGCGAACGCTTGCCGCAACGCTTTTGGTGGGGCATGGCGATTGCCCTGATTGGCGTGGTGGTAATCATGGGCGAGAATTTGCAACAACTTACCATGAGCCAAGGCGATTTGTTGGCGATCTCGGCAGGTGGTTTTTATGCGGCCTATTTGCTCACGACCCAACGCGCCCGCGCTGAACTGGATACCTTGACCTTTATGACTTTGGGAATCGTGGTCAGCGTGGTGATTTTGGGCTTGATGTGTTTGATTGGCGGCTATAGCATCATTGGGTTTAGCCCCCAAACATGGTGGTCGTTGATGGGTTTGGGCTTGGTTTCACACCTCGGCGGTTGGCTGGCGATCAACTATGCACTTGGGCATATCAAAGCTGCGACGGCTTCAGTCAGTTTGTTGGGCCAGCCAGTCTTAACAGCCTTGATCTCAATTCCGCTCTTGAATGAATCATTAAATATCTTTCAAATTATTGGCGGTAGCTTGGTGATTGGCGGAATTTGGCTGGTTAACACCCAAAAAGCGTAATGGTCAACGTGATTGGCTCAAGAAAATTGCCAACCAGCGCAACCGCTCTTTGAGCATTACAGACTGCCGAATCGTTGCTATACTCCTAGGTTAATCTATGAGGGGGTAGGAAAACGAACAAATGTTCGTTATACTAACGAGGCTGAGTATATTGTATGCTCGCCTTGGGGCAAACGGAGGACGCTATGGGAAACTTGACCTTTAGTCTCAACATCACCCTCGACGGGTGCATCGATCACCAGGCAGGCATCGCCGACGACGAGACCCATGCCTTCTTCACCCAACTGATGGATGAGAGCGGGGCGATGCTCTGGGGTCGTATCACCTACGAGATGATGGAAAGCGCCTGGCCAGCGGTCGCTCGCGGAACCACCGAGGCAGCGCAGTCGCTGCGCGAGTGGGCGATCAAGCTGGAGGCCAAGCCTAAGTACGTGGTGTCCTCCACGCGAACGGATTTCCCTTGGACGAACAGCCACCTGATCACGGGCAATCTGCGCACGGCTGTCCAGCAGCTTAAGGACACAACTCCAAATGGTGTGCTTCTCGGGAGCGGCAGGCTCGCGACCGAGCTAGACCGACTAGATCTGATCAATGAGTACAAGTTCCTCATCCACCCGAGGATCGCTGGCCATGGCCCTACTTTGTACGCAAGTGGGCTGTCCAACGCACGCCGACTCACGTTGATCTCGGCAATCCCGCTGCGCAACGGAACGGTCGCCATGCACTACCAGCGTGCCCGTTGATCATTCGATTAACACCCAAACAGAGGCTTCTAAAATAAAGTGTAGCGTTTATTACAAAATTGATGTATACTAGCAATAAGTCGTGCTATACTGATGCGACATGCAGCGACCACGCCAACTGGAAATGCAGGGATGCTGCCAACAAAGGAGCCTTATTCAGATGGAAAAGCAAAAAGTAACCGTGATTGGTTCGGGGCCAGCTGGCTTGACGGCGGCGCTGTATGCGGCACGCGCCAATTTAACCCCGTTGGTAATTCGTGGAATTCAGCCTGGTGGCTTGATTGCCACGACCAGCGAAGTTGAAAATTACCCTGGCTTCCCCGATGCGATCAATGGCTTTGATTTAGCCGATAAAATGGAAAAACAAGCAGCCCGTTTTGGCACGCACTTTTTAGATGGGATTGTCGAAAAAGTTGAGTTGGGCGAACGGCCTTTCAAGCTGCATATTGATAATGGCACGATTGTCGAAACCGAAACCTTGATTATTGCGACTGGGGCTTCGCCGCGCAAATTGGGCGTGCCTGGTGAATTAGAATTGGCTAATCGTGGCGTTTCCTATTGTGCTGTATGCGATGGCTTCTTCTTCCGCGATAAAACCTTGGTGGTCGTTGGCGGTGGTAATAGTGCTTTGGATGAAAGTTTGTTCTTGACTCGCTATGCCAAGGAAGTGCATATCATCCATCGCCGCGACCAATTACGCGCCGACCCAGTGTTGATCGAACGTGCCCAAAATAACCCAAAAATTAAATTTATTTGGGATACGGTAGTAACCAAGGTTGAAGGCACGGTTAAAGTTGAAGGCGTAGCGTTGCACAATGTCAAAACTGGCGAGGAATCAACTTTCGCCGCCGATGGGGTGTTCCCATACATTGGGCATATTCCCAACACCTGGTTATTCAAAGATCAAATTGAGTTGGATGAAAACGGCTATATTGTTAGCCCAGGCCGTGCTCGCACCAACGTTCCAGGGGTTTTCGTGGCTGGCGACGTAGAAGATCATGTCTATCGTCAAGCGATCACCGCTGCTGGCAGTGGTTGTATGGCAGCTATGGAAGCCTCATGGTTCTTAGACCAAATCGAGCACGAACAAACCAGCTTGGCTCAGTGGTAATCACGAGGGGCTAAGGTGCAGTTGTAAGTTTAAGAGACTAGGGTTCAGTTGTCAGGGGTCAGGATGTCAATTCATCCTGACTCCTAATTTTTTAACTATGAAGGCGTATGTTTGCTAACGATGGTTGTTGCTGAGTGGAATGATGGCTGGGGCGATTGATAATGTATCAGATTAAACATTTTGTACTCTTCGTGTTACTTCGCGTCCTTCGTGGTTAAAAATCAAGCTCTGAGGGATCTTGGGCTTTTGATTTTTGCCTTCTGCCTTTTGCCTTTCATCAGCCTTTCATTGCGACTCGCCCATTTAGCTTTATAATGACACTACGTTTTGGTTACAGGAGAGCGGTCGCATGCAGCGTTTCTTGAAATCACTAGCAGGGTTAATCGCGGTTGGCTTAATTATCTATGGCATGGTGCCGTGGTCGAAAGAAGAACATTGGTTGCCATGTTTATGGATCGCGACCATCTTAGGTGGTTTTGCGATTTGGCCGATTCGCACCCAACGCGCCACTGGGATTTATACTGCAACCCAAAACTTAGCCTTATTTATGATCATCGGTTTTACCATGTTGACGCTGCAATTGCTGCGTACCCAAGTGATTCGCGCCGATGAGATTTATAATCGGGTGGTTGCCGAGGATGATGGCAACATTATTAGCAATATTCGCTTGGTTCGTAGCACCAATCGCATCAAGCGCGGCGCAATTTTCGATTCGCAAGGGGTAACGCTCGCCGAAAATGTGATCGTCTCGGATAATCGCTCGTATCGCACCTACCCAATTGCCAATCAATACGATATGCGGGCTTTTGGCCATACCCTTGGCTATGTCAGCAGCATCTATGGCTTGTATGGCTTAGAAAGTAGCTATAACGAATATTTGGCTGGTGGCAAGGGCAATAGCTGGCAAAATTTGCAAAATCAGCTGTTTAGCCGCCCGCGCGAAGGCAATAACGTGCAACTGACGATCAATGCGCAACTACAAGATCGCGCCTTCAAGGCGCTCGATGGGCGGGTTGGTTCGGTCGTGGTGATCGATGTCAAAACCGGAGCAATTCGGGCGATGGTCAGCACGCCCAGCTTTGATCCTTCGCAATTAACCTTGCGGCTTGATGCCGAAGATTACTCGGCAGAAAGCGATCGGGTGGTCAATTATTGGAACTCGTTGATCAGCGATGAATCGCGGCCTCTCGTATTTCGCTCGACCCAAGGCCAATATCCCCCAGGCTCGACTTTTAAAACTGTAACCGCAATTGGGGTGCTGAATAATCCTGAGGTTGGCAAACCTGAAGACATTACCTGCCCCAACGAGCTTTTCCCCCAAGAGGGCGTAAGCGTGCCAGTGGTCAATGCAGTTGACGATGAAGCTGGCTATATCGCACAGAAATTTGGCGAAAAATTTGGGCTTGATGGGGTTTATGCCTTTTCCTGTAATACAGCCTTTGCTCAATATGGCATTCGCTTGCAAGACGATGGGCGTAATTTGCTCGAAGATCAAGCGCGGCGTTTTCATATTTACCCCGCCGATGAATTGCCCGACACTGGCGATTTGACCGATTTGCCTTCAGCGCCCAGCCAACTCTATGGCGGCGAAGATGGCGATGAATGGTGGAGCCAGCCCGTGGCGATTGCTGATACTGCCTATGGTCAAGGCCGCTTGTTGGTCACCCCACTCGAAATGGCGATGATCACCCAAGCCATCGGCAATAATGGCGATATGATGAAGCCTTACTTGGTCGAACGGGTGACCACCCCGCAAGGCGGTGAGTTGTATCAAGCCCGCCCACGTAAAATCGGCGATCCGATGAGTGTCGAGGTTTCGCAACGCATTCGGATTTCGATGAAGGCGGTGGTTGAGCAGGGTTGGTCGGGGGCGACGGTGGCTGGCGTGCCAGGTTATAGCGTTGGCGGCAAATCGGGCACAGCTGAAAATCCCCTTGGTGCGCCGCATGCTTGGTTTATCTCGTTGGCTCCGCTGGACGATCCCAAATATGCAGTGGCTGTGATGGTTGAGAATGGCGGCGAAGGTACCAGTGTTGGCGGCTCATTGGCAGGGATTGTCATGTCGGCAGCATTGGAAATCAATCCATAAGCGTTTTTTTGAAGGATTTTTCATGGCTATCAATCAAGAGCGTCTGCTCGATACGTTTTGTACTTTGGTTCGGATCGATAATCCATCTGGTGAAGAAGCAGCCATGGCTGCTCACTTAATCGAGCGCTGCCAAGCTTTGGGCCTTGAATGCGAGCAGGATGCGATTGGCAATGTGATTGCCCGTTTGGCTGGCGTAGGTTCACCCTTGTTGCTGAATGCCCATATGGATAGCGTTGCACCATGTCATGGCAAGCAGCCAGTCATCCGCGATGGCAATATCTACAGCGCTGGCGATACCGTTTTGGGTGCTGATGATTTGGCGGGGGTTACGGCATTTCTCGAGGGCATTCAAGCAGTTTTAGAATCAGGCCAGCCGCATCGGGCAATTGAATTGGTTTTTACGGTGCAAGAAGAGACAGGGTTGTATGGCGCTCGTGCCCTCGATTATAGCAAGCTGCAAGCCAAACAAGGCCTCGCTTTCGATTTAAATGGCGATGTTGGGGCGATTTGTATTGGTTCACCCGCCCACGATTCGTTCACCGCGACGATTACTGGGGTTTCGGCCCACGCTGGAGTTGCCCCCGAAAAAGGCATCAGCGCGATTGAAGTTGCCGCGCATGCGATTGCTGCCATGCCTTTGGGGCGGCTCGATGACGAAACCACCGCCAATATTGGCTCGATCCATGGTGGCAAGGCCAACAATATTGTGCCCGATTCAGTTGTGGTCAAAGGCGAGGCTCGTTCGCGCAACCAAGCCAAACTCGATGCCCAATGGCACATTATGCGCAATGCTTTTGAGCAAGCTGCCGCTAAATTTGGCGCGACAGTTGAAATTGAACACAAACAACATTATGGCCCCAGCGTGCTAGCCCCCGATGCGGAAATTGTGCAGTTGCTCAATCAAGCGATTCGGGCGATTGGGCTTGAGCCTTCGTTGGTGGTCACGGGCGGCGGCAGCGATGTCAGCATTATCAGCAATAATGGCATCGAAACTGCCAACTTGGCGATTGGCTACGAAAATATTCACTCGGTCGATGAGTTTATTCCGATTGTGCAACTGCAACGAGCTGCCCAAATCGTCGAACAAATGCTCTTGATGGTTTAAATCGATCGTTCTACCGTAAGCCGCTGGGCTGCTTGTGGGCAGTTTACAGCGGCTTATGCTTAATTTGGGGTAGTTATGCGTTATCGTTGGTTGCTTTTGCTAGGAATTGGATTGCTCGCTAGCTGTACTGCACAATTGCCTTGGGCGGCCACACCAACTGTGCCACCAACCACGGCTCCCCTCGCCTTGGCAACTCCAACCTTTTTGCCCAGCCCAACCGCGCAGCCAAGCCTTGAGCCTACCCCAACCGTTGAGCTAGCGCAAGCTACGCCAACCGCGACAACCCCAATGAGTCCCGCCGAACGGCTAGCTTTATTCAATGATGTTTGGCAAACGGTCAATGAACATTATCTGTATCCTGATTTTAATGGCGTGGATTGGGCCGCCGTGCGTGCTGAAATCGAGCCGCAAGTGCAGGCTGCGCCCGATGATGAAACGCTCTACACAATTCTCGAAGGCATGGTCGCCAAACTCGATGATCAACATTCGCGCTTTGCCCGACCAGTCGAAGCAGTTTATGAAGATGCCGTTGCCAGCGGAACCGATAGCTATGTTGGCATCGGTGTTTTGACAATTCACGAAGAAAATGCCGCTTTTATTACCTTGGTTTTCCCTGATAGCCCAGCCCAAGCGGCGGGCTTGATGCGCGGCGATCGCATTACCGCCGTTGAAGGCCAGCCGTTTACCAATGCCGACCAAATTCGTGGCCCCGAAGGCAGCCAAGTGCGGCTGACCATTCAAACACCGCAAGCTGACCCACGCGAGTTGCTGATAACGCGGCGGGCAGTAGTGGGCAAAATTACGCCATCAGGCCGCCGCTTGCCCAATGCTCCAACCGTTGGCTATTTGCTGATTCCCAGCTTGTGGGCCGACGATATGCATACCCAAGTTGTCAGCGAACTCAGCAAATTGGTCGCCGATCCTCAGCCGCTTGATGGTTTGATTTTGGATCTGCGATCCAACGGCGGTGGCTGGCGTAGCGTGCTTGAAGGCATTTTGGGTCAATTTGTCAGCGGCGAGGTTGGCAATTTCTATAGTCAGGAAAAATTGTATCCATTAACTGTTAAACCTGGCCTGTTGTACGAGCAGCTGAAGCAAGTGCCGCTAGCGGTGCTCATCGACAAAGATAGTGCTTCGTATGCTGAGGTTTTGGCTGGAACGCTGCAATTTAATGGGGCTTTGGTGCTGGGCCAAGCCAGCCAAGGCAATACCGAAACGATTTTTCAATATAATTTTGAGGATGGCTCACGCTTGTGGGTGGCCCAAGAGGGCTTTAAATTGCCTGATGGCAGTAATTTTGAAACCAAAGGTGTGCAGCCAAATATTGTGGTCGAAGACGATTGGACCCAATACACGATTCCGAATGATCCGGCGGTATTGCAGGCGATTGTTTCATTTAGCGAGCGCTAGACTTAAACAATAATGGCGCAAGCAAGGCCAAAATTGCCAGGGTCAGCAATGGCTCAAATGGTGGCCAAGCTAATTTGGGGTAAATGCGATAAACCATGGCACTGCCTGAGCGCTGTGCTAGCCAAAACCCTAGCGGCGCAGCCAGCGCCAAAAGCGTTATGACCGTAGCGCGGAATGTCCAGCGTTCGCGGCGATAACTGGTGCGCACAATCAGCCGATTGGCTTGCCACCAATAACTGAGCATGGCAATCAAGCCAAGTGCCAATAATACCCAAGCGACCATTGCGCCCAAGCTGGCTCTAGCATAGAAAAACAGCATCCAAATGCCAGCACAGACCAGCAACACGCCCGCCAAACCCAGCCATGTCCAGTAGGCGGCGATTTGACCACGTTGAGCGCGACCAAACCCACGGGCTTCCATGGCTTCGGCTAGGGTCAGCGATTGCTCTAGGCCGCCGCTGAGCAAGGGCACAAACAAGGGCAATGCATCACGCCACGAACGAAAGCGATGGCCGCGCAAGCGTTGGGCATCACGAATTGCCCGTAAGCGTAGCAAGGTTTGGGGCACAAACGCCAAGCCAATGGTTAGCACCAAGCCCAATTGAAAAAAGCCTTGGGGCGTGCGCCGTAACAAGCGATAATGATTGACACAGGCGTTGAATGTACCAACCACCAGCAACAATGTCCACAAACGTAGCCCACGCACTGCACCACTTGCTAATTGCTCAGCGGTAATAATTCCGCCCAGTTGAATGCCACCAAGCAGTTGCGGCAAGCGCCAACTTGGCAACTCAAACAGCACCGTTTGGCCGCGCAGCACACTGGCGGTAATCACGCTAAACAGCAAATTAAAGCCAAACAACACCGCCCCAAGTTGCAACATAACCCGTACCACCGCCTGAAACGGGCTATCCAAGGCGCAACTCTGCCAAACCAACAACGTCACCGCCCCAATCAAAATCAAATAGAGCGGTTGATCGGTTTGGCCGATACATGCCAAGGCTGCGACCAGCCAAGCAACCCACGCCAAACTATGGCCGCCTTCCCATGGGCGGGCGATGCGGCGCTGACGTTGGCTAACTGGACTGAACCATTCCTTGTTGGCCGTTGGCGGAGCAGTTTTGGTCAAAGCCTCGCGGGCACGTCCAGCAGTTGGTTGATAGATTTCGGCACTCATCGCTTGCTCTGGCGCTTCCAAATGCCGCCGCCAGCCAAGGCCAGCAAAATCAAGCCAAAAATCAAGTAATTGATCGGAATTGCTGAGCCGCTACTGCTGGCCTCAACGGTTGGCGTGCTCACGATCGTCAGCGTCGCAGTGGGCGTAATGCTGGGGCTGGCAGTTGCCTGCTCGGTCGGAGCAGTTGTTGCGCTCGCCGCAATAGTTGGGCTGGCGACTTTTGTGGTTGCACTTGGTTCAAATTGGGTTTCAGTTGCAATAGCCTCGCTGGTTGGGTTAGCGGTGCTGCTTGGCTGGCTAGCGATTGTTGCCGGAACTAAAGTATTGGTTGCGGGAATGGCGGTTGGTTCGCTAGTGGCGGTTGCCGGAATTTCGGTTGCCACCGGTGCTGCTTGCGCCGCGCAAACCTCACCCCAACTGATCACTGGCGGCGTTGAGCCACGCTCGACACTGCCACCACCCCAAGCCCAGCCTTCAACTGCGCCATCACGGACCTTGTATGAGCCAGCGCCAAGCTTGGAATATTGCCAAACACCATCGAGCAAATGGCTATAGGCCCAGTAGGTACAATCGCCGCCTTGGCATTTGCAGGCACACGATTCATTGGGATAATCGCAGCCCACACTATCAATTGAGCAAACCATTGCTCCCATCGATGAGCCTTCAGCCACCACATTGAAGCCTGCTGCCAGCAAAGCATCATAGCCACTAATTGATTCTTGATCGAAGCCAACACAACGAGCATCGACCGCGCCGGAAGCATATTGCACGACCACCGCCGCATGATATTGATGCCCATCACCTTGAGCAGCAATCGATTGAGCCAAATTGCCAAGCAGCAACAAAACCAGCGTAACTACCACAACCAACAAACGACCCATGAAATGTTATTCCTATTCAGTAAAGAATGCCCTCACCCCAACCCCTCTCCCACTGCGGCGG
>NZ_DOPT01000089.1:0-46497 GCF_003512625.1 Herpetosiphon sp.
CTGAAACCCATGTGCCAAATAAGCTTGGCACGAGAACGATTGTTGTTAAGCCCCCTCACTCACGCCTTACAAGGGTAAGTTTTTAACAATTCATTGATCACCACCCTTCCGTCCCGCCTCCAGGCGGGAGACGCAGTGGGCTTTAATCCCCCTGCACCCCCTCAAGGGCAATCAGTGGGATGCAAGCATTCACTGATGAACCCATGCATTCGTGGTTCGCTGCGGAAACTGACCCTTGTTAAGACCTCTAGAACCCTGCTCTCGCCGAACAGGCGATCATGACCATTAGAACGCCCCTCGCCCGCCGCAGTGGGAGAGGGGTCGGGGGTGAGGGAGCTTAAAAGACCTTACACGTTGAACAAGAAGTGGGCGATATCACCATCTTTGACGATGTAGGTTTTGCCTTCGAGCCGTACTGTGCCCGCTTTTTTGGCAGCAGCCATATCGCCAGCTTTCATCAAATCGTCGAAGGCCACGATTTCGGCGCGAATAAAGCCGCGTTGCAAGTCGGAGTGAATCGTGCCAGCCGCTTCAGCCGCACCGATGCCTTGGCGAATCGTCCAAGCTCGCACTTCGTCGTCGCCTGCGGTCAAGAAGCTGATCAAGCCCATCATGGTATACGAAGCTTTGATCACGCGATCGCGGGCTGGCTCAGTAATGCCTAAATCGTCCATAAACATTTGGGCATCTTCATCTTCGAGCTGAGCCAATTCGGCTTCAACTTTGCCTGCCAAGGTCACAATTGCGGTTTTGGGCTTGTCGTAGGCCAAGACTGGCGGCGTTTTGAGTTGCTTTTCGTCGATGTTAACCACCACCAACATGGGTTTGCCACTCAGAAATTGGAAGCCGCGCAGCACTTTGGCTTCTTCTTCGCTCAATTCTTGGGCGCGAATCGGCACATCTTGTTCGAGACCAGTGTATAAGCGTTCGAGCGCGTTGAGTTCCATCAGGCGCACTTCGCGGTCTTTGCCGACCATTTTGGTCACTTCGCCGCGCAAACGGCTCAAACGCCGCTCGATAATCGCCATATCCGAGAACATCAACTCCATATCGACCGAGGCTAGGTCGCGGGCAGCATTGACGCTATCTTGGGGATGCGGCACGCCTTCATCTTCAAATGCTCGCACCACATGCAACAAGGCATCAACTTGGCTGATGTAATTCAGAAACTGTGGGTTCAAGCCGCCGCTTTCGTGGGCATTGCCACTCATCCCGGCCACGTCGATATATTGAACATCGGCTGGCGTGAGTTTTTTGGGCTTGTACATTTTGGCCAAGGCATCAAGCCGCTCGTCGGGCACTTTGACCATGGCGATATTTGGCTCGATTTGGCCCGATGAATAGGCATTTGTTTCTGCCGTATTGCGGGTTAATGCATTAAAAACTGTGGTTTTGCCGCTGTTGGGTAAACCAATAATCCCGATTTTCATGAAACCCCTTTATTTATGGTGTTGGTGTAATTTGAACCGTTGGTGTTGTGGTTGTGCCGCCCAGGCTTTCGCGTGGTGGCGGCGGCGATGGCAACACCATCGAATAGATTCGATTGCTGTTGGCCAGATAGAGCATTTTGCTGGAGCCGCTGCCAATCACAGCAACATCGTTGAGCAATTCCAGCTTGATCGTGCTCGTGCTCGGCATTTTGAGTTGTTGCACAATCTCGCCTTGGCGATTGACCTCGACGATGCGCTGATTGACTGCATCGACGATGAAGAAATTGCCTTGATTGTCGCGGAAGGTTTCAGCACTCACTTCTTGCTCAACGAACAATCGTCGAGCACGTAATGGTGGATCAAGCGCTGGCACTGTGACGGTATCGATCAACGCTCCGCCCTCGAAAATACCAACTGTGCCATCAGGTTGGAGCATATAAATCCGCCCGTCAATCGCCACATCAACCACAGATTTGGTGTTGAAATCGCCAGTTGATGTGGTGATCCAATTTTCGGGCAAGTTGGCAAATTCGCCGGAGCGATAGCGCAAAATCTCGCCAGCAGTGGCGCTATCAGTTCGCCCCAAATCGTAGACATACAAGCCACCGCCGTAGGTCTCGATATCAGGGAATGGTTGACGCGTCCAAAGTTCGCTGCCTTGAATTGTGCGCGAAACCCAGGTTTTGGTATCGCTCAAGTAGAAATAAATGTTCGATTGAGCATTAAGGTTCGGCGGGGCATCGATCGCTGCTAGCTCGCCTTCGCGCAACATGACGCTGCGAATTGGCGCTGCTGGCAATCCGGCAATTTCATCGCCATCTTTTAATAAGCTGATCGGCGGGCTGCTACTGCCTTCGCTGTAGCTGTAGAGCGTGCCATTTTCAGTGCCAATAAAATAGAGATCGTTCTTGCCTGTATTGGGCGTGACAATCAATTTGCCAATCGTGTCGCTGGTTGGCATGGTCGTCACCAGTTTAAGATCGGTCAAGAACGAGGTGCGATCAATGCTCGCCCGCAAATTATCGGATTTTTTGCGCAAGGCCAGATAATCGGCTTTGCGGGTTGGGTTGCTCATATAGCCCTGGTCGCTACCCAAGGTTTCGAGATGGGTATCAAGTTCGCCTAATTCTTCCAAGGCGGCACGATCATCGGTCGCACGAACGGCGGCGTCAAATTTGGCATTAGCTACATTCAAACTATCTTGATAAGCGGCTTCGGTATTTTGCAAGCGGCGATCTTGTACATAGAACCAACCGCCACCAACTAACACAATCAAAAGTGCAATTAACGTCCATGGGATGTTGCGCCGTCGCGAACGCCGATACGACAAATCGCCGCCACGGGCTTGAGCAAAGCGCGGTAGTGGTGGGGCAATCGGGCGGCTACTGCGTCCGAAATTGGCAATAAAGGTCACAATTGCTGCGAGCAAATAGCGAAACGGCGCAGTAAATTTTTGCCAGCCAGTCAACGGCACAACTGGATCACGCTGTGGCACGGGCACGGCGGCAAAATCAATTGGCAACGGCTCCATGTCGGTCAAATCGATGCTGGGAGCACTGCTGGCGGCCTGAATTGCCGCGACCATGCTGGTTTCGCCTAAATATGAGCTAGGCAGCCATTGCTCTGCATCGCGCAAGCTGCGGGGGCGATAGCGCGGGCGCTCGTTGAGCCAGCCCATATCGCGTGGGTCAACTTCTTCAAGTTCGGCAGGCATTGGCGGCAGTTCGTCGATTGCTGAACTTGGTTCGCCGTTTTCATCATCTTTATCGCGGCGCACCATCAAAGCCGCATTGGCCGTTACATCGCTGATCCATTCGCCAACCACGCTGGCCGCAGCCTTGCCGCGTTCGGCCAAACCTTCAGCCGAGAGCAATTCACTGTTTGGGTCAACAAACGGCAGCATATCAATCAGCGCAACGTGGGCTTCATTTAAATTATTGCGTCGCGTAATGGCATACAATTCTTCCAGCGAAGCCGCTGCCTCGGAAAGACAAAACATGCGTTCAGCATCAGCCCGACCTAACACCCGCGCCAAACGGCTCGAACAGAGCACCAACATATCGCCAGCCTCAACCACGTTGCGAAACATTTCTGGTTCGCTGAAAAGGCTGGTGCCAAGCGCGTTGGGCGGCATAATTGTTGAGCTACTGACGTTGCCTTGCCACGATGGATTGGTTGGCAACGCCCGTAATTGGCCGCGATGAGCAATATAGGCTTGAGTTGGCTGAACTTGAGCAATATACAAATCGTTGTTGCGCAACACCGCACATGTACAACCAACCGCAGTTTTTTGGTGATGCGCGGCCTTGAAATTAAACTCATACAACGCCGTATTAGCAGTTTTCAAGGCATTGCGCAAACCTGAAGTAATACTAAATGAGGTATCGGCATAAAATGCTTTGATGATGGTTTGGGTTACCAGATCGCAGGCTTCTTTGCCGCGTGCACCTTCATTAACTGCATCGGTTAATACAAACAAATGGCCTTTGCGAGCCTCAGGTGCAAATAAATTATTGGGCATCGCACTATTAATGCGATCGCTAACATCTTGGCGCAAGCCGTTGACAATTCCAAATTGATACGTTTGTAATTTATAACGTGACATTTAAGCGTTATTCCATATCGCAGTACTTAATCGTTGCACCCAATCAAGGTTGGTCATATCGAAATGCAGCGGCGTAATTGAAACATGGTTGTTGGCCACTGCGCCAAAATCGGTTCCATCATCGGGCTTGCCATCAGGCGCGGCTCCACCAACCCAATAATAGGGGCGGCCCCGTGGATCAAGCCGCTTAATCAATTCATCACGATAAATCCGATGTCCCAAACGAGTAACTTTGGCATCGTTGACAATTTCTGCCGAGCCTTGCGGCACATTTACATTCAACAAAATATCGCTGGGCAATTGCAGTTCCATGGCGGTGGCGGCGATGCGACGAGCCCAATCGGCAGCTACGCTAAAATCGCTGCCAGGCTTGTAGCCATCAACCAGCGAAACCGCAATCGAGCGAATGCCAACCACAAGGCCTTCCATGGCCGCCGCCACCGTGCCCGAATACAAGACATCGTGGCCGAGATTGGCTCCAAGATTGATCCCCGAAACCACCAAATCAGGCCGATGATCCATTACGCCGAGCAGCGCCAGCCCAACACAATCGGCAGGCGAGCCATCACAGGCGAGGGCGGGGCTACCATCAGCAAGCTGAACTTCGTTGACCCGCAGTGGGGCAAATAAGGTGCGACTATGACTACCTGCGCTCCAATTGCGCTCTGGCGCAACCACGGTCACACAGCCCAGCTGCTCAAGTTGGCATTTCAGCGCCAATAAGCCTGGGCTATGTACACCGTCATCATTGGAAAGCAAAATGTTCATGATCGCTCCTCAGGCCATTAGAGCCTGCTCATTCGCGGGCATTATAGGGCATTATGCCACGACATGCCAAACGCCGAGCGCTTGTCGTTGTCAACAAGCGCTCGATCACGAAATTTAGGGTGTTACCACTGGAGTTGGTTGGGGTTGTTCAGGCACAGGCGATGGCTCAACTGGCGACGGCTGAATAATAATCGTCGTCGGCAATGGTAATGCCGGAGTTGGGTTAACTGGCGGCGGAGCCGTCGTTGGTTGGCCTGTTACTGGTGGAGCCGTGGTTGGCTGGCTGCCATCAGGCGAGCGAATGCCCAAAATAATCACAGTATTCAGATCAACCACCGAGCCAACCCCGGGCAGGCTACTGACCACAGCATAGGCTGGATATTGATCAAAAACTGGCCCAAGTCGATCGCGGCCTTGATAATCGACCACAATCTTATCAGGCGCAAAGCCTAAGCTCATCAACTGTTGGCGAGCTTGATTTTCGCCATAGCCAACCAAATTAGGCATCAAAACTTGACCTGGCCCCAGCACTGGTACGGTTGGGGTCAATGGATCAGGCGTTGGTGTGCCTGGAGTTGGGGTTGGAGCAATCGTATCGCAGCCAGGCAACTTATCCGGATCAAGCGCCACTGGCTCATCTTCGTCGTTGCCACTATTGCCACGATCCGATGTATAGCCCTTCCATTTGCTGAGATCGATCCGTTCGTCATCATTGCTTTCGGGCAACTTCCAAACATAAATTGATGAAATTGCGCCTTCGGGATACTCAGCACCTTCGACTGGGCGGCAGTAGGTCGTGGTTTCTTTGCCCTCAGCATCGGTGACGGTTAGCCGCACAACCGAGACTTTTTCGTAGAGATCGCACTTACCGCCAGCATCCAAGCCATCAATAAACAGCTCGTCGGTGCGACCACCGAATGGCCCGGGAATTTCACAAATGCTCTCGCGATAGACCCCGGGATACGATTTTTCGAAGCTTTGGGGCATATTTTCGATGCCACCATAGAAGCCTGCCAAGCGATTCATGATCTGTTCATTGGCAAAAATGGCTTCCATCGTGCGAGCCCAAATCACGCCACCGCCTTGGGTACTTTCAACTTGGGCGGTTTGTTCGTTATTGTTATTGCCCGTCCAGACTGTAACGGTAACGAATGGCGTGAAGCCCGAAGCCCATGCATCGCGGAAGTCGTTGGTCGTCCCAGTTTTGACCGCTGATGGTTGCGAGAGCTTCAAAATGCTATTCAGACCGAAGATTGGGCGACGTGCTTCGTTATCGCTGATCATGTTGGTGATGATGTAGTTCAAGCGACCATCAACACATTGGGTTCCATTGGGAACTCGCGCACCCAATTGATAATCCTCGCCTTCAGGAATCACACACTTGCTAGTATCGCTGACCGCATCGCTTTCGGGGTTGGCCAATGGCGTGGGCTTGAATTCTTCCAAGGTTTTGCCACGAGCATCGGTAATTTTGAGAATTGGGGTTGGCGCAAAATAGCGACCACCGCTGGCAACCGTATTGTAGGCTGTCGCCAAATCCAATGGGGTAACTTCGCCACCACCAAGGGTCAGCGCCAAGCCATAATAGCCTGGGTCGTTAGCCAAAACATTCGGCGAAATGCCCAAACGATGCAATAGATCAAGGGTTTCGGGAATGCCAGCAGCCTTCAAGCCCTTGACTGCTGGAATATTCAGCGAGTTGGCAACTGCAGTGCGTGCCCGTAATGGCCCATGAAATTGATTATCGAAGTTTTGTGGTTCGTATTTGACCCCGCGTGGGTTGAAAATCGTTGGCACATCCCACAACACACTGGCAGGGGTGATCCCGCGTGCGCCGTCGGTCGCCACATATTGCTCCATCCCCGAAAGATAGGTGAATGGTTTCAAAGCCGAGCCTGGTTGGCGCAAAGCAGTGGTGACATTGACTTTGCCATCAAGCACGTTGCCCTCTTCGCCGGGGGTTGTGGTGGTTTCGGAAAGATCATAGCCAATCGAGCCAACCATGCCCAAAATTTGGCCAGTGTTGGGCTGCATCACCACCACCGCAGCATTGTGAATATTGCGATTATCGGCGTTAAGTTCTTGAATACGAGTATAGGCGATGGTTTGGGCTAGATTTTGGGTTTCCAAATCGAGGGTGGTGGTGATGCTGAGACCACCATTTGAAACCACCTCAGCCCCATAGCGTTGTTGCAAATAATCTTTGACATAAAAGACAAAGTGTGGTGCTAATAAACTGACTTCAGGCTTGGCAAACTGTAAATCTTTAGCCACTGCTGCTCGCGCTTCGCGTTCAGTCAAATAATTGTTTTTGACCATTTGGCGCAGCACTTCGATTTGGCGACCTTTGGGTGGGGCAATCTCGCCTTTGATGTCATTGCTCAAATCGTAGAGCGGATCAATCCAAACATCTTTGGGTAATTTAATTCCTTTGAGCAGCAAATTATCGTCGAGCCACGGCATGGGGTTATAGGTCGTGGGCAATTGGGGAATCCCGCCGAGCAACGACGATTGAGCAATATCCAAATCTTTGGCATCAACCCCGAAATAATTCTGGGCGGCGGCCTGAATGCCATACGACAAGTTGCCATAGGGAATTTCGTTCAGATACAGTTCGAGAATTTCGTTTTTGCTATAAACCGTGTTCAACTCTTGGGCCAAGATAATTTCTTTGACCTTGCGGCTATAGACGTTGGGATCTTGACGCTCTTCGGTGGTCAGTACGATCAAGCGCACAACCTGCTGGGTAATGGTTGAAGCACCGCCAGCCCCAACACTTTGCTGGGTAAGGTTGGCATAGGTTGCCCGCGCAATACTGAAATAGTTCACACCAGAGTTTTCGAAGAACGAGGCATCTTCGGCGGCAACCGTCGCGTTAATCAAATGCTTAGAAACTTCTTCAAGTTTAACTGGTGTACGCCGACCTTCGCCAACAAATTCATATAGCAGCGTGCCATTGCGATCGTAAATTTTTGATGGCTGAAAAGCCGTATAGGTATGAATTTGATCAAGCCGTGGCTTGAGGTTGGCGGCAATACCGTTGTAGGTAACGGCCATGGCCACCCCAGCCACGCCCATGAGCACGAGCCCAGCCACCAACAAGCCCACAAAGGCCAGCACAATGCGGCGGCCCATAGGGCGTGGAGCTTGCTTATTGCCAAGCCGTGAGGGAATAAATCGTGTAGTGCGGCGTTGTCGCCGTGAGATTACATTTCGAGTTTGACGCATAGTAGACACATACCCCTTTATGGTGTTATGGTCGCCGGATATATACAACAAGGCGGCTCGCGCCGCCTCGGGTATTCTACCATGCTCAGATTGCCAAGTTGCAAAATTTGGGGCTTTTTCAGCTAACCATCAGTTGAACATCAGGCAGACGTTGGCGCTAAACGAGCCATGGTATAAGCATCGCTGAGCTTGCCACCACGATAGGCATAGTTGCGCAATGTGCCTTCGACCGCGAAATCAAAGCGCTTGTAGAGCGTGATCGCTGGCGTGTTATCGGTAAAAACGACGATTTCAAGCCGACTGAGGCCAAGCCAATTTTCGGCCAAATCGATCATGGCCGCCATCAAGGCTGCGCCAATCCCACGGCCTTGATAATCGTCGCGCACCGCTAATTCCAAATCGCCAGCATGTCGCCGCCGACCCTCGCCAATCTCCAAACTGATGATGCCAACAACCATGGCATCGATTGTGGCAACCAAGCGCGGCGTTTCGGTATCGGGGTTTTCCACCCGTCGTCGCCAGACATCCTGCGAAGGAAACGGCACATGCAACGATCCATCAAGCACATTTGGCCCGCTAAATATGGTTGCAAGGTCAAGGTAATCATCTGGCTCCAAAGCCCGAATGATAATATCCAAGGTTTTACTCATGAAACTACTTTCTCGAAAAACTTAGCCAACCGAGTATAAAGGTGTTTGGCGTAATTCTGCCAGATTGGCCGCTCCAGTGCAAAACATGCTGATCCGCAATTCGTCAATTACTGCCAAAATAGCTTCGTAGACAGCTTCGCTGCCGCCATCGTTTTGGGCCAACAAATTTGGCGCAGCAGATGCGCCTAAATCAGCGCCGAGCGCAATCGCTTTGGCCAAATCTAGCCCGCTGCGCAATCCACCAGAACCAATAATCCCAATGTTTGGCAACGCTGCCCGCACTTGCTTAATCGCCTCGGTGGTTGGAATACCCCAACCTGCGAAGGTTGCAGCAATCCGTTGGCCTGCCTGAGTGCGATGGCGGAAGCGTTCGACTTCGCTCCAACTTGTGCCACCAGCCCCCGCCACATCGATCGCCTGCACGCCAGCTTCAACTAAACGCTTGGCAGTTTTGGCTCCAATGCCGTTGCCAACTTCCTTGGCGATAACTGGCACGGGCAAAGCACGACAGATTGCCTCAACTTTTTGCAATAAGCCTGCAAAATTGGTGTCGCCTTCAGGCTGGACGGCCTCTTGCAACGCATTAAAATGCAAAATCAGCGCATCAGCTTGAATCATATCAACTGCGCGTAGGCATTGTTCAACGCCATAGCCATAGTTGAGTTGCACCGCGCCCAAATTGGCAAACAAGGCAATATCAGGTGCAACGCGGCGCACTTGATACGAAGCAGCAACACTTGGGTCGAAAATTGCTGCCCGTTGCGAGCCAACACCCATTGCCACGCCCAAGGCTTGAGCGGCTTCGGCCAATTGTAAATTAATTTTCTCAGTTGGCGCAGCACCACCGGTCATCGAGCTAATTAAAAATGGTGCTTTGAGCTGCTTGCCCAAAAATGTTGTGCTCAAATCAATCCTGCGCATATCCAATTCTGGCAGGGCATCATGCTCAAAATGATAACGCCCAAAGCCAGTTGTTATGCCTTTGGCGTTGACATCTTCTTTAATCACAATATTAACATGATCGATTTTACGGCCTTCGGTTGCAGTTTCTGTCATGATCCAGCCTCGTTATTGCTCATCAGCCCCAAAAAATTCGAGCCACTCATCAATCTCATCTGGGTGAACTGGCGGCGGTGGTTTATGCAGCCGTTCGCCAGTGCTAGCTTGGGGGTTTTTGCCACCGCGCGAGAGTCGTGGTCGGCCATCAGCATCACGCGGAATCGGATCAGGCTGATCTTTGCGGCGTGGTGGCAATTGCCAACGCTCTGGCGGCTGTGGCACAACAATTGGTTTAGCAGCCTGCGGCGAGCGCCGTTTGGCTTGGGTGGCGCTGCGTTGCTGCGTTGGTTGATTTGGCTTGGGTTTGCGCGTCAAGTCAACTTTGCTCTCAGCACTCTCTTTATCAATGCCAAAAAAATCTAGCCATTCTGGCAGTTGATCTTGGCGAACATGGGCATGCATTTCTTGGTGGGTTGGGGCGTTGGGGTCAGCCGCACCCATCGATTCAAGCAGCGCGGCAAAATCCCGCGCAGTAATCACCCGAGCGCCAACCGCATCAGCCACCGAGGTAATCGCCCGATCCGATGAGACTAAAACCCACTCGCTGGGCCGTGATAAGCGCACAAGTTGCGATTTAATAATCTCATCGGCATCGCTAGGCGAGCGGGCAAAACGCACACTGACCCCGCCGCCGCCAAGCGAGCCTTGGGTGTATTGACCACGATCAAAGACGACTGAAACACTCACTTTACGGGTAATCGCAAAGCGTTGCAGCAGTTGAACCAATTTGGCTTCATCGTCGGGGTCGTTCAGGCGAATAGTCGCTAGTTGACCGATTAAATTATGACCATCAATTATATAGGGCATACCAGCCTCAGTTTGGATATTTGTATGATCGCCGTAAGCTACGGATGATCAGTCGGTTTAGTTTTCGTTGCTGTAAATCAGGGATTATGATTCGCCGCTAAGCTAGTGTGCCAGTGCTTGTCACAATGCTGTAGGATATACATCATAACAAATAATTGGCTACTTGGGCGGTTTATTTCTCGGTTTGCAGTTAATTGTACGTCAAGGAGCAGGCTATGCAGCATCAATCTGTGCGGCAATTTTTCGAAGCAACTGAACGTGATACGCTCTCGCCATTGGCCGCCTTGAGTGCTCAGGCCAAACGCGATCAGCCAGAGCCAGCTTCGCCAGTGCGCACCGAATTTCAGCGCGATCGCGACCGCATTTTACATTCCAAGGCTTTTCGCCGACTCAAACATAAAACTCAAGTCTTTATTGCGCCGATTGGCGATCATTATCGTACTCGTTTGACCCACACGCTTGAGGTGACCCAAATTGCCCGTACCATTGGTCGCGCTTTGCGGCTAAACGAAGATTTAATCGAGGCGATTGGCTTGGGCCACGATTTGGGGCACACGCCATTTGGCCATGCTGGTGAAGCCGCGCTCGCCAAAGCAATTGGCCGCAAGTTTCGGCATAACGAGCAAAGTGTGCGGGTGGTTGAGCTGTTGGAGAAACATGGCGAGGGGCTGAATTTAACCCAACAAGTGCGCGAGGGTATCTATTCGCACTCCAAATCGCGCAAAGATATTACCACCGCAACATGGGGCACAGCCTCAACCCTCGAAGGCCAAATTATCAAATTGGCTGATAGTGTGGCCTACATTAATCATGATATTGATGATGCGATGCGGGCTGGCATTTTACAGCTGGGCGATTTGCCAAGCGCCTATGTGGCAGTGCTTGGCACAACCCACGCCGAGCGGATTAATACCATGGTTTGCGATATGATCGACCATAATTGGTGGGCACGCGGTGAGCAGCCAGCCCCCGGCGAATTGAGCATCAGCATGAGTCCGCAAATTCTAGAGGCAACCAACGGCGTGCGCGAATATATGTATGCCAATGTTTATTTGCGCGGCCCCGCCAAAACCGAGGATGGCAAGGTCGAGTATGTGATCAACACACTCTACGAATATTATTGTCAGCATCCCGAAGCCTTGCCAAGCGATCTGTTGGCAATTTGCGAGCAGCGCGGCGAGCCAACCGAACGCGCCGTGATCGATTATATTGCTGGCATGACTGATCGCTATGCCCTGAAAAAATTCAACGATTTGTTTATTCCTAAAACGTGGGATATGTAGTAGAAGTGGGGTCAGGGGCTAGGGCTTAGAGGTCAGGGGTAATAGATTATAAGTTTAGCCAACCAGTTCCAGCGTTCCCTCACCCCCAACCCCTCTCCCACGACGGCGGGCAAGGGGAGCACGCTTGGAGCGGTTCCCCTCGCCTCGCGTGCGGGAAGGGGGTCAGGGGGTGAGGGAATGAACCATTACACATAGCCTATAGCCCTTCGCTTCGTGTGCTTCGTGGTTAAAAGCCTACTCTGACTCCTGACCCCTGATCCCCGATCCCTCGTTCTATATTCTTGGTTTATAATAGCGATCTATTGACAATTAACTAGACACAGCCAACTGTGGAGGTTTACCAGGTGCAAACGTATTTGTTTTCGGCAGAAGTTGTTTTGGGGATTGCCTTGATTACTTTGGTGCTTTTACAAGCCAAAGGCAATAGCGCGAGCGTTTTGGGTGGCCGCAACACCTCAGCCACCTATCGCACCCGCCGCGGCGTTGAAAAAACCCTCTTTAATGTAACGATTGTGATCGCCAGCGTGTTAATTATTTTAGCACTCGTGCATCCCTTCTTATTAACAGTATAAGCGTATGGTTCGACGTATTCGTTGGCAAATTGGAGCCACGTTGGTTTGTGCTAGTCTGGTTTTGTTGTTGTTGGCGCATCTTGCGCTAGCAACAACAGCAGGCGGCGAGGCAGGCGTTGGCGGGGTCTATCGCGAGGCCTTGGTTGGCGAGGTCAATGATCTTAACCCATTGCGCGGTAGTGCCCAAACCCGCGCCGAGGCCGACTTAAGTGCTTTGTTGTTTGAAGGCTTGACCCGCGTTGAGGCAACTGGCGTGGTCGTGCCCGATCTCGCCGAAAATTGGCAGGTCAGCAGCAATAATCTGGTTTATACCATGACCTTGCGCACTGATGTGCGCTGGCACGATGCCACACCTTTTTCTGCAAACGATGTGATCTGGACGATCGACTGGATCAAAAGCCCACAATTTAATGGCGACCCCAGCCTTAAGTTAGCTTGGCAAAATATCGCCGTCACCGCGTTGAATCCGCAAACTGTGCGTTTTAACTTGCCAGTTGCTTTTGCGCCCTTCCTCAACCAACTAACTGTGCCAATTTTGCCCGCGCATCTGTTGCGCAACGCTACGCCCGACCAATGGCAAGCTTGGAATCAGCAACCAGTTGGCACTGGCAGTTTTCGCTTTGGTAAACGCGATGGCAACTTAATCGAGCTATTGGCCAACACTGATTACCGTCCGAATATTCCCAATAGTCGCCCCAATTTGGAGCGGCTGGAGTTTCGGCTTTACGCAACCATGGAAGCTGCGCATGAAGCACTGCGCCGTGATTTGGTCGATGCGTTTGCCTACGATGTGACTGAACAAGGCGAATTACCGTTGCCAATCGGCTATCGCCAGGTGCGTGCGCCTTTGGCTGATTATGTGGTCCTGACGATTAATTTGCGTCGTCCGCCACTTGATGATTTACGGGTGCGCCAAGCGATCGATTATGCAGTTGACCCAACTACGTTGATTACTGAAGTGTTGCAAAATCGGGCGTTGCCCTTGAATTCGCCAATTTTGCCTTCGTCGTGGGCGGTTGCTGAGGGTCTCACCGGCTATATTGATGATGCTGAGCAGAGTCGCGCCAATGGGTTGCTTGATCAAGCTGGTTGGCAGCGTGATGCCGAAGGGTGGCGGCGTAAAGCTGGCCAATTGTTGCGCTTCGATTTGGTCAGTGCCAACAGCCCCGAACGCAGCGCCATCGCCGAACGCATTCAAGCCCAATTAGCCACGGTCGGTATTTCAAGCAGTTTGCAATTGGTTCCGAGCAGCAATTTGCAAGATACGCTGAGCCAACATACCTTCGATTTAGCAATTCATGGTTGGTCGAATTTAGGCAGCGACCCCGATGTTTACGAGTTATGGCATTCGTCGCAGGTCAACGCCGCCAACTTTGCTGGCCTCGAAGACCCAGCAATTGATGATTTATTGGTGCGTGCTCGCCAAACCACCAGCCAAGAAACCCGCCGCGAATTGTATGCTGAATTTCAGGCCAAATGGCTAGCACTCGCGCCCTCAGTGATGCTCTATCAGCCGTTGTTGGAGCAGCAGGTTGGACCATCGATCGAGGTGCTTGGTCTGGCTCCAATCAACCAACAAGCTGAAGTGCTCTATCGGCATAGCGATCGCTTCCGGCGGATCGCCAATTGGTATCTAGTATCCACCCGTCAAGTCTTGCCCAACTTCCGAAATGAACCACAAAACGAACGCCCACGCTAATCAGCGGGGCGTTGCGGCTTTTTAGGGTTGTTGATGAGAAAGGATCAGCCAAATGACTACCCAAACGCTCCCACACTGGGATCTTTCAGTTGTCTACCCCAGCCTAGACTCGCCTGAATTTGCCGCAGGCTTTCAACGGATCAAGCAACAAGTGAGCGATCTCAAAAGCCTGTTTGATCAAGCTGCTATCCAACGTAGTGAAAACCAAGTGCTTGATTCCGCCACCATCGCGACCTTTGAAACCGTAACTACTGCCTTCAACCAAACCCAAGATGCGATGATGACCAATTTTAGCTATGTGATGGGCTTTGTCGCCACCGACACCCGTGATACGCTAGCCCAAGCTCGGTTTAGCGAAATGCAACAATTGGGCATGCAATTGCAACAATTGGGTCTGCGCTGGGTCGCTTGGATTGGTGGCTTGGATATTGATCAATTGATTGCTCAATCAAGTTTGGCCGCCGAGCATGCCTTTATTTTGCACAAAACCAAGCAAGAAGCGTTGCACCTGATGTCGCCAGCCGAAGAAGTGTTGGCAGTCGAACTCAATTTGAGCGGTGGCAGCGCTTGGAGCAAATTGCACACGGTGGTTAGCTCACAGCTTAGCGTGCCAGTCACGCATGCTGGCGAAACCAAGCATATGCCAATGAGCATGGTACGCAATTTGGCGTTTGATCCAAATCGTGAAGTTCGGCGCAGCGCTTACGAGGCCGAATTGGCTGGCTGGAAAGGGGTCGAAACGCCCATGGCAGCGGCAATCAACAGCATCAAAGGCCAAGTTAACACGTTGGCTGGCCATCGTGGTTGGGCTACAGCGTTGGATGAGGCGCTGGCGGATAACAATATTGATCGCCAAACCCTTGATGCAATGTTAACCGCCGCCCGCGAAACCTTCCCAGATTTCCGCCGCTACTTGCGGGCCAAAGCACGGTTGGTGGGCAGCGAACGGTTGGCATGGTTCGATCTCTTCGCGCCGATTGGCAACGATGTCAGCACTTGGGAATACGCCGAATCGGAAGCCTTCATTTTGGAGCATTTCGGCAGCTATTCACAACGCTTGCGTGATTATGCCGCCCGCGCCTTCGATGAAAACTGGATCGATGCTGAGCCACGGGCTGGCAAACGTGATGGCGCGTTCTGTATGCGTTTAGTTGGCGATCAATCACGCATCCTGAGCAACTATAAGCCCTCGTTTGCTGGAATGCGCACCCTTGCACATGAGTTGGGTCACGGCTATCATAACCTTAACTTAGCCGAAACCACCCCATTGCAGCGCCAAATTCCGATGACCTTGGCTGAAACTGCCAGCATTTTCTGTGAAACGATTGTGCGCAACGCCGCCTTGGCTAAGGCTGATGCTGCAACCCAATTAGCAATCATCGAATCATCGTTGCAAAATAGCTGCCAGTTGGTTGTCGATATCAGCAGCCGCTTTATTTTCGAGCAAAGCCTGTTCGAAGCCCGTCAAGCGCGTGAGCTAAGCGTGCAGGAAATTAACGACCTAATGCTCAAGGCCCAAGCTGAAACCTATGGCGATGGCTTGGACGAACAGTACTACCATCCGTATATGTGGGCGGTCAAAGGTCATTACTATAGCACTGAACGCTCATTTTACAATTATCCCTATATGTTTGGCTTATTGTTCGGCTTAGGCTTGTATGCCCAGTATGTAGCAACACCCGATGAGTTTCGGGCCAAATACGATGATTTATTGGCGGCTTCGGGCAAGCATGACGCAGCAACCTTGGCCGAACGTTTTGGGATTGATATTCGGACCCCCGATTTTTGGCGGGCAAGTTTGGCCACCATCAAGGCCGATATTGACCGTTTCGTTGAGCTAAGCGAGCAGTTGTTGGATACCGCTGCCCACTAAACGAAGCCAGCGTCCGCCAATGCACAAGGAGTTTTAGCTATGCGACGCAGGTTTGTGCTATTGGTACTTTTGCTGGTGCTAGTTGGATGTGGTGGAGCGGAAGCGCCCAAGGCCAAAATTATTGCGCTGTTGTTGCCAGAGCAAACCACCAAACGCTATGAAACTGTGGATCGGCCATGGTTCGAGCGCGAAATGAATTTGCTCTGCAACGATTGTCAGGTGTTGTACTACAACGCCCAAAATAACCCAAGCTTGCAACAACAGCAGGCCGAAGAGGCGATCAAGGCTGGGGCACGGGTGTTGGTGCTTGATCCAGTCGATTCGGTCGATGCTCGCACGATTGCTGATCATGCTGCTGAGCAATCGATTCCAGTTGTGGCCTATGATCGGCTGATTCTTAATTCGCCTGGCGTTACGGCCTATATCTCGTTTGATAACCAAAAAATCGGCGAATTACAGGCCGAAAGCTTGATTGCCGGCCTTGCCGCGCGTGGCCTGAGTAATCCCAAAATTCTGCTGCTTCACGGCTCGCTGAGCGATAACAATGCCAGCGAGTACAAGCGTGGAGCCAAAAAGGTTTTTGATCCATTAGTCGCTGCTGGCAAATTGACGATTATTGGCGAGTTTGATACGCCCGATTGGAAGCCCGCCGAGGCGCAGCAATATGTTGAACGAATGCTGGCAGCTGGCGATCAGATCGACGGAATTTATGCGGCCAATGATGGTACTGCTGGTGGTGCATTAGTCGCTGTCCAAGCAGCCAAGCTTGAGCCATTGCCCTTGATTACTGGCCAAGATGCTGAACTCACCGCCGTGCAGCGGATCATCACTGGTGAGCAACATATGACGGTGTATAAGGCAATTCGGCCTCAAGCCGAGGCTGCCGCCAAAATCGCTCATGCCTTGATGGTTGGTCAGCCCATTCCAACCAACTTGGTCAACAATCGCACGGTGGCAAACGGAATTATGAATGTTCCAGCGATTTTGCTCAATCCAGTTGTGGTCACCAAAGCCACGGTCAAAGATACCATTGTGAGCGATAATTTTTGGTCGCCGCAACAACTTTGCCCAGTCAAATTAGTACCCGCTTGTGAAGCAGTAGGCATCAAGCCCTAAACGACAATCAGCATCACACTACAACACCCGATCTGCCTGTGCGGTCGGGTGTTTTTGCGAGGAAATAGCAATGTCAACCCGTTTACGTCGCGGTTTGGAGTTTGGCCTTGGCCTGATTATCTTAATCGGCTTGATTTGGTTCAACAATCTGCCCAGCAGCGATCAACCAACGCCCAGCCCAAATCCTAGTGCAACTATCGAAATCAGTTCGCGGGGTTTGCCATCGAGCACGCCACAACAAGCGACCAGCCGACCACGCCAGACTGCCGTGGCAACCGCCAAACCAACCACGCGGCCACGCCAGACGGTCATGCCGACTGCCAAACCAACCACGCGGCCACGCCCAAGCCCGACGGTTGCGCCGACCGCCCGCGCTACGCGCACGCCTGAGCGCGATTCGGCTGGATTGCGCTATGTGGCGTTTGGCGATTTGCCAATTCAAGCCCAAGCTACAATTCGCTTGATCGAGCAGGGCGGGCCGTTTCCCTATAGCAAAGATGGGGCAATTTTCAACAATCGTGAGCAAATTTTGCCGAGCAAACCACGCGGCTACTATCGCGAATACACCGTCGAAACGCCTGGCTCAGCCGATCGCGGGGCACGCCGAATTGTGGCTGGCGATAATGGCGAGTTGTATTACACCGATGATCATTATGCAAGTTTTCGGAGAGTACGCCAATGAAATTGAACAATCTGGCTCGTGATCCCGCTCAATCAGGTTTATATCGGGTGCAAGCTTCGCATATTGGCCGTTTGTTGATGGGCGTGCAACACCATCAACTCCAAATTATCGAGCTTGATGGCCGTGAAATTAGTAGCAAGGCCGATTTGCTGCATGCCTGCGCTCAGGCCTTGCAGTTCCCCAGCTATGTTGACCACAATTGGGATGCGCTCGAAGAAGCGTTAAACGATTTAAGTTGGTTGGAAACAACAGGTCTGATTATTATTTTCTATGAGGCCGATCAATTGTGCCGCCATGATCACGGTGCTTGGCAAATTTTCTGTGAAATCGCTCAAAGTTGTGTTGAGCAATGGCGTAGTCGAGGCTATGTGTGGAGCATTTGGTTTAGCGGCTTGGAATATAGCCAGCCAGAATTGCTCGATTTGGCTGAGGTTTTGGATGAGCCAAATCTCCAAGCATAGCGCGTTGGATAATGACCCAACGCGCTCAATATCGCCAAACTTATTTGATTATAAAGCTGGTTGTAGCAGTTTGACCTGTGCTGAAACTGGCCCGTACATCATTGCGCCGCCCACTTGATTGGCTGCCAACTTTGAACTGAATCGTGGCAATGCCGCTACTATCGGTCAAGCCAATCAGCGATTGGGTTCCGCTGGCCAAATCGATTTCAACGGTGGCAGTTGCCCCGCTCTTAGGCTTGGCACTAATCGTCAAGCGCACACAGACCGTTTGGGTTGTATTGCTAGCAATTTCGGGATAGACCACCCAAGCCTGTGCGCCTTCGGCGACTGCTGGCGCGTTCATGGTGCAATTGGCGGTCGTTGGCGGTGAAGTGGTTGGCGGCGTGGTTGGTGGAGTGGTTCCGCGCACCTCTTTGCCGAGCAAGCCCAACAACACCTTAAAATTATTGGGATTATTGGGATGCCACTCGAAGCGAGCACGCTCAAACCATTGGGTTTCGACTAAATCGCCACTGCTGTTCCGCTCCATTTTTGGCTCAGTCAAGGGCAAACCAAACAACTGTAACGAACGTGCATAGGCATCCAATCCATCGATTTTCAAGCCATTGGCTTGCCAATAGCTTTTGAAGCCAATCCCATTGCCTTGATCACAGACATTGTGCCCAGTTTCTTTGAACCACAAACAGCCAGCCTTTGGCCCAGATTCTGCTGAATCAGGTTGGCGGCCCAGTTGTGCCAAGCGATCTTTGCCCAATAAACCCAGCAAAACCTCATAAGGCGTGCCCGTATTTTCCGGATGCAACTCAAAACGATTGCGTTCCATCCATTGGGTCCGATAGACTTTGCCAGTTTCGCGATTTTGTTCGCGGTTGACCGTGGTAATTGGATAACCAAAAACGGGCAGGCCGCCGTTAGCTTCCCAATAATCGCTAAATGGGTCACTCAAACAGTGAGGGCTTTGATCTTCGGGGAAGCAGACTTCATGAGCTGAGGCCGCTCTGGGCCAAAGGGTTAACCCCAGCAATAACCCTAAAATCAGCATGACACGTTTTGGCATATCAATCACCTTCCTATCGTACAATTGTATGGTAATCATTTAAAAATGATATAGATTAAGCACGTTTAGCTGGCCACCGTAACAGCAGCCAGCCTCACTGGAAACCAAGCGCACGGCGGATCAAAGAGCGCAGCGGCTCAACGATCGCAGGCAACTGTTACAAACTAGAAGACTTGCGTGAATGGTGGGACTTTGAGGGCCATGTCTTTGCCAAGCAACATGCGCACAGCATCAGCACCTGGGTAATCGACTGGGCCGATGAAGCCTGCGCCGCCTTGCAAGAAAGGCCCAAGCGTTGGTACTGCATCGGAAACGTTGTAGTAGATTGGGGCGGGCAAGGTATTTGGATTTGGCAAATAGCCACCAAGCTCACGGGTGATCGCCAAGTGTTCGGCTTCGGTTGCGGCATGCTGGGCGGTTGTGGCGGCGATACGTGGTTCGCCAAGCTCAGCAAAGCGCCGAGTTGCGGCCAAATATGCACCGGTAAAGGCCGTTTCTGCTGCCATAAAGGTGTTGGTGTTGACCCCAAAATCGCTCAAGAACTTGGCAGGAACATAGAACTTATCGGTCAGCGCCTTACCACCAAAGCTTTCGACAACCTCAAGGTGATGCAATTCTGAGCTAAGCGCATACTTCAAATACAATAATTCTGCTTCGGATAGCCCAAATGGATTGCCCTTGATCGTGTTGTAATACGAGGTGATTGCCAGACGTTCAGCGGTAGCGGCTAACGACACAATCGTCAGTGGCGTATCTTTGGCATCATGGGCTTGAGCGTTGTAATCGGCTGCTGAAACATCATGCAGACCGAACATTGATGCAAAACTTGCGACCGCAATTCCACCGCCGACACCTTTCAAGAATCCGCGTCGTGACACATTCATACGTTGCCCCTCCTAACAAGAAATATGTTCAAACATCAATGATATGTATGATGTTCTTGTGGAGATATTCGCAACCTATCCCATTATGGATGTATCAATCATCTCACCCTTTGGGGTGATATTTTACTCTATGCTCAAATCAAGCCCCATGCTATACTAACCGATGGATGATGTTGTCACGGAGATGATCCATGGAACAAGAAGCCAAATACCGCGCAACGCAACCGATTCGCCCCAAACAACTTGAAGCCATTAATATCGCGCCGTTTAGCCTTGGCGAGCGGGTAACCGTCGAAATTCGCGATAGCATTTTGGATACCGCCAGCCGCCAACTCGATCAGCAGCGCTACACTCTACGTATCCGCCGGATTGACCAACAATTATGGCTAACCTTGAAACTGCCGGGCAAAGTTAAAGGTGCTGTCCATCAACGCCAAGAATTTGAGCATGAAATTACGCCGAATGTGCGCGATCATCCTGAATTGTGGCCCAGCGATATTCGCGAGCCACTGCAGGCAGTAATTGGCGACGAGCCATTATTGCCAATGCTGACCGTGCGCAATCGACGACGGCTCTGGCGGATCGAGCGCGATGGCCAAGAGATCGCCGAATTGGCACTTGATCGTGGCTCTTTGGTCAGTGGCGAACGTTCGTTGCCGTTCCACGAGATTGAAATCGAACTCAAAGGCGTAGGCACTGCTGCTGATCTCGCAGTGTTGGCCTCGATTTACACCACGCAACTGCCGCTGGAGCCAGAAACCCGCTCCAAGAGCCAGCGCGGAATGCTGCTTTTGAACCATGCCGAGCATCTCGAACAACTCAAACAAGCGGTTGATCGCACACCGATGGAGTCAACTAACAATTTGGCCGAAGCAGGGCGCTCAATTTTGGCCAAACATGTGCTGAAATTACACAAAGCTTGGCCAATCGCGGTAGTTGGCGATGATTCCGAGGGTGTGCATCAGATGCGCGTGGCAACCCGCCGCTTGCGCACAATTTTGGCGATTTTGGGTGAAACCCTCTACGAACCAGAAATTGTCGCCAAATTGCGGCGAGGTTTGCGCCAATGGGCCAGCGTTTTGGGCGCGGTGCGCGATGCCGATGTGTTTTTGGGTAAACTTGATGATCATCGCGCCGACTTGCCTGAGCAAGAACAAGCAGGCTATGCACCCTTGATCGAGTCGATCAGCCAGCAGCGAGATGCGGCACGGGTTGAATTATTGAGCTTTTTGGAAAGCCGCAAAGCCAGTAAATTTGCCCAGCGTTTGACCGACTTTGTACTGACTGCCGGCGCTGGAGTGCGCGAGGCTGATACTAGCGAGGGCCGAGTCGAGCGTAGTTTGGTGCGACATTGGGTTGGCAGCACGGTTTGGAGCCACTACGAGCGCATTCGCGCCTACGATGTGATCTTAAATGATGCACCAGTGGAGAGTTTGCACCGCCTGCGGATTGAAATTAAGCATCTGCGCTATACGCTTGAGCTATTTAGCGCGGCCTTGGCCGAAGAACACGAATCGCTGCTTGAGCAATTAGTCACCGCTCAAGATTATCTGGGCGATTTGCAAGATGCCGAGGTGGCTTTGGCGGTGGTTGAACAAAGTTTAGCCGAAAACCCTGAAAACGGTGCACTCTTGGCCTATCAAGCTGCCAAGCAGCAAGAGCATGATCAGCTTCAGTTGAATGCACCCAAAATACTGCGCTCGTTGTTTGATCTACCCTTCCGACGACGTTTGGCCTCGATTCTTTCAAAGTTGTAGGATTCAAGCATCGGGCGTAAGGAGTAAAAAACCTGCCATGGTTTGAGCATGGCAGGTCTGATCAATTGGGTTTAGATGATAAATTCGCTACGGCTGCGGCCACGAGCTTGTTCAATTTCGTGGCGGCGAGCATCGTAGCCTTCGCGACCCATCAAGGCGTAGGTAGCGATTTTACCAGCCTCAACTCCAGGCTGATCAAAAGCATTGATGTTGTACAACTCGCCAGCAAAGGCGGTTTGCATTTCGAGCATGTAGTAGAATTGCCCAAGCGTAAAGGCATTGACTGCTGGGAAATAATGGGCAATGCTGGGGCGACCAGCTTCGGCAATCGCCAACTGGGTTGCTTCGCCCTCGGCTTTGAGCAATTGGCTAAAGCTCTTGCCATCAAGATACGAAAGCTCGTTGATATCGGGGTAGGCATTGCTCAACGGTGCTTCCACTTGGAACTGCTCAACAAACAAGAAGTGCATCAATTTATCGAATGGGCCTTCAGCATAGAGTTGCACTTGCGAATGTTGGTCGGTCGCGCCCAACGATTTGATTGGTGTAGGGCCAACATTGACCACATTGCCAGCCCGATCAACCCGCTTGCCCAAACTTTCAGCCCACAATTGGCGGAACCAATCAGCCACATCGCGTAAACGCTGAGCATAGGGCATCATCACAACCATATTCTTACCCTTCTTATCGAGCAAGAATTGGATTAATGCACACATTGCGGCGGGATTTTTGCGCGGGTCGCGCTCTTGGCTACGTTTGTCAGCATAGGCTGCCCCCGCCAACAATTCATCAATATCGATGCCAGTAACAGCCGCTGGGAACAAGCCAACTGCGCAAAGTTCCGAGAAGCGGCCACCAACGCTGGCTGGTAAGGGCAAGGTTGGGTAGCCCTCGCGATCAGCAATTTGGCGCAAGGCTCCCTTCTTAGGGTCTGTCGTCAACACCAAGTGATCAACTAATTTATCCTTACCAAGGCGTTTGGCCAAGGCTTCGCGGAAGTAAATGAAGGATGCCATGGTTTCGGCAGTCGTGCCCGATTTGGTGATCACATTGAACACGGTGCGCTCAAGATCAAGCACATCGAGCAAGCCAGCGTTTAATTCAGGGTCAACATTATCGGGTACAAACAACGTGGGGCCACGGCGCAATTCACGCGGCAAATTATTATAAAATGGGTGCTGGAGAGCCGTTTGGGTTGCGATTGGGCCAAGCGCTGAGCCACCAATGCCTAAAACCACCAACGTGTCGGCGCGAGCACGCACAGCTTGGGCTTGAGCAATAATTTCACTGGTATCTTGATAGGGCAAATCCATCCAGCCGAGATCGGCGCGTTGAGCATAGACAGCTTCAATCGCGGCGGCGGCATGGGGCAATGCTGCCTCAATTTCAGCCTCAGTCAATCCATGTTCACCAATCACATCGGCCATCACATTGTTGTAATCAAAGCGAATAGCTTGAGTACTCATGACACTCCTTATTGTTTGCGAAATTGGGTCTTTGTCGTAGGCTGCGGCGGTGCAGTTGCAAGGCTTCGTTGCCCAGCGGCCAACTTTGCCCATCGTACCACACTCAGCGCGTGCTGGTGGTAGTATTCTCTTCACCAGCCACAAGCGTGCCACCATTAATCTCACAATTGAGCAATTGACGTTTGGGGCTGAACACCGCTTCAAGCTCGATACGACTGTAGCAGCGATCATCAACCAAGGTTTTGCGCACAAACAAGTTATCATCCTCGTCGCGCTGTGATAGATCGTTGCGGCTATCAATTCGCACCCGAATCAGGCTGCCACAACGTTTGCAGCGCACCTGCAAATAAATTCCAGCATCGCTGGCAGGTTGGCTGCTACTGCCAAAAAGCTTACGCAAAAAACTCATACACACTCCTCAACGTTTGGGTATCGTTACGCTAACCACGAATATACCAGCAACCACATAGCTTAGCTGACAATACGCTCAACCTCAACCAAATTATCGTAGAACGTTGCACCGCCGCCCATATCCGAAAGCGCTTGGGGTGTGGTATGGTTGACGTTGCGGCCATCGACGGTTAGCTCCGACCACCAAATTGATGGCGCAACCACCACAGCTTGCCGCACCCGATCAGTCACCACTGCTGTTGCCACAAAACCGCCACGATCGTTGCGAATCAATACTTGATCGCCATCGTCGATATTGCGCTCAATCGCATCAAGTGGATTAATTTCTAGGGTCGGGCCACTTTCGTAGCGCTGCAAAATATTGCCAAAGGTGCTATTTAAAAAGTGATGGGCTGGCGGCGAAATTAGGGTCAATGGATAGCGCTCAGCCAAACGTGGGTTAGTCACTGGGCTTTCGTAAGGCGCGGTATAGGTCGGCAATGGATCAAAACCATCAGCCAACATCCGTTCAGAATAGAGTTCGCACTTGCCCGATGGTGTGAGAAAATTGCCCTCAGCAAACGGTGCCCAATTGCTTGGTACATTTAAACGCAGCCAACCCGCTTCTTGCAAACGTTCGAGGGTAATGCCTGCCAAGGCTGGATGATTTGAATTGAGTGCTTGGCGAGCGATCGTTTGATCATCATCGCTAAAACATGGCTCGCTAAAGCCCATTTTGGCCGCCAAGCGCCGAAACAACTCGGTATTCGGAATCGCCTCGCCTAGCGGCTCAATCGCTTGGTTGCTCCAAGCTAAATACCAGTGACCATAGGCTTTATGTAAATCTACATGCTCTAGTTGGGTGGTTGCAGGCAAAATAATATCAGCGTAGCGCGTCGTGTCGGTGTAAAACTGCTCGTGCACCACCGTGAACAAATCTTCGCGCTCCAAGCCACGCTTGACTGCTTCCAAATCGGGGGCCACGCTCGCCGGATTAGAATTGTAGACAAACAAAGCTTGCACTGGCGGGTCGTTTAATTCGGTCAGGGCATCACCAAGCTGATTCATATTGATCATGCGAGTGCCAGCAGGAATCAGATCAGGGCGCTCCAAGGCCGCATTATTAATTGGAAATGTGCCGCTAGTGGAAAGCAAAATGCCGCCTGCTCGCTCACGCCACGAACCGATTACCGCAGGCAAACAAGCCAAAGTACGCACGGCCATGCCGCCGCCAGCGTGGCGTTGCAAGCCATAATTAATCCGAATCGCAGCGGGTGCAGTCGTAGCATATTCGTGGGCCAATTGCTCAATCGTTGCGACATCCAAACCAGTCAATTCGGCCACAAGCTCTGGCGGATATTCCTGCACGCGCTGGCGCAATTGTTCGCCACCAAGACAATATTCATCAAGATAGGCTTGATCCTGCAAGCCATCACGAAAAATAATATGCATCATGCCCAGCGCCAAGGCAGCATCAGTGCCTGGCAAAGGTGCAATATGCCAATCGCATTGGGCGGCAGTGCGCGAACGCCAAGGATCGATCGCAATCACCCGTGCGCCAGCTTTACGTGCCGCCTTGATGAAGGTCCACAAGTGCACATTCGACGTGAGTGTGTTGGTTCCCCACAAAATAATTAATTTGGCATCAACATAGGCCTCGGGGTCAGTGCCAACACTCGCGCCAACCGTATAGCGATAGCCAGTTGCCCCAGCGCTGGCACAAATCGTGCGGTCGAGCAATGAAGCGCCCAAACGATGGAAAAAGCGTCGATCCATCGAGCCATAATGCAGCAAACCCATAGTGCCAGCATAGGAGTAGGGCAAAATTGATTGCGGGCCATGGCTAGTGCTGATTGCTTGCAAACATTCGGCGATGGTTGTTAAGGCTTCGTCCCACGAGATCCGTTCGAATTGGCCTGCACCCTTGGGACCAACCCGCTTGGCCGGATACAACAACCGGCCTTGGTGGTAGGTACGCTCAACATAGCGCGAGACTTTGGTGCACAAAAAACCATTGGTTATAGGGTGCTCAGGGTTGCCCTGAATCTTAATCGCCTTACCATCCTGCACGGTTACAAGCATCGAGCAGGTATCGGGGCAATCGTGGGGGCAAACCGCATGAATAATCTGCTGATCAAGGGCAATCGTTGTCATGGCATCAATCGGGCTGAAAAACCCGCCTCCTTCGCAGTTGTTGCCAACTACTATACAACTTTTCGTTTTTTTCAACGAATTATCAGCTGCATGTTATGGAAACTTCACCCCCAATGTGCTTGAATAGGGTATTGAATCGCAGATCTATCCGTGATATAGTGGTCTATCATTAGGCTTTTCTATAGCAGTAGAAAGTCGGTGCTTACTTGAAAAACGTACTCGAAGTTCTGATGGGGGCAGCCCGTCAGCATCGTTATCTAACGCACGACCAAGTGCTGCTCCACCTTCCTCCCTCCGACAAAAACACAGCGCTGTTCGACGAATTGTGTGTCCGCTGCCAAGCAGAAGATATTCCAATTTTGGAAGAACCGCCAACCGCTGCAGTGCATCTCCGTTCACGCGATGTCGATGATGACGATCTCGAACGGTCTCTGATTCGGGAAGGGGTAAGCCTCGATGATCCGGTGCGCATGTATTTGCGCGAAATTGGCCAAGTGCATCTCTTAACCGCCCACGAAGAAACCATGTTGGCCAAACAATTGGAACGCGGCGAACGCGCAATGATTCGGCTCGCCCGCCACGAATATCTCCTCGAAGAAAAAGCCCGCCTGCAACAGCAAGTTCTCGAAAGCGAAGCAGCCCGTCAACATCTCATCCAAGCCAATTTACGCCTCGTGGTGTCGATTGCAAAAAAATATGTTGGCCGCGGCATGTCGTTTTTAGATTTAATTCAAGAGGGCAATATTGGCCTGATGCGGGCAACCGAGAAGTTCGATTATCACAAGGGCTTTAAGTTCTCAACCTATGCAACATGGTGGATTCGCCAAGCAATTACGCGCTCGATCTCTGATCATAGTCGCACTATTCGCCTGCCAGTTCACGTGGGCGAGACGATCAATCGGGTCAAGCGCACGGCCCACAAGTTGCAACAAGCCTTAGAGCGTGAGCCAAGTGCCGAGGAGATTGGCGAAGCCCTTGGGTTGCCCGCCGATAAAGTGCGGCGCGTGCTCGAAGTTGCCCGTCAGCCAGTTTCGCTGGAAACGCCCGTTGGCAACGAAGGCGATAGTGTGTTAGGCGATTTTATCGAAGATGATCGCTCATCCGAGCCACTTGATCATGCGACCGAGCATTTATTGCGCGAACAACTTGATGAAGTGCTGTGCAAGCTCGATGAGCGTGAACGGCGGATTATTGAGCTACGCTATGGCTTGGTCGATGGCAAATATCGTACCCTTGAAGAAGTTGGCCGCGAATTTGGCATTACCCGCGAGCGAATTCGCCAAATTGAGGCCAAAGTACTGCGAAAACTGCGCCACCCAGCGTTTGGTGGGCGCAAATTGCGAGCCTATCTTGAATAACTAAGTTGCAGATTGAACGGCAAAGCAACACACGCGTAGCGCGGACATAATGCCGTGATGCGCGTGTGTTAGTTTTTAATCAACACCACAATCGGAGGTTGTCAGATGGAAACGATTCAAGCTGATGCTGCATTAACCCAACTCGCCAGTATGTGCCATGCCCTCGGCCATCCATTGCGCTTAGGCATTGTGCGCTACATCGCTCAGCATCCTCGCTGTATTTGTAATGATATTGTGCAGCGAACCAATCGTGCTCAATCGACAATCTCGGAACATTTGCGGGTGTTAGCTCAAGCTGGCGTGGTGGAAAGCGAACAGGAAGGCCAAGCCACGGTCTATTGGCTGGCTCCGCAGACACTCAAACTGTTAGAGCAAGAAGTTGAGCAACTTTGTGATTCTGCCCAACAAAAAACGGCCGCTGAGCGCTGTGCTCAACGACCGTTGTGGTATCAGCTCAATCGTTAGATTAGTCGTTCAATGGCTGACCAGTGTATGGATCAAACCGTGGTTTTTCTGGTTGGGCTGGAGCTGGATTGATTGGTTGACCCGTTTGTGGATCAAACTTCCAATTGCTTTGTGGTGCAGCCGAGTTAGCGTTGCTGGTTTGAGCATTGTTAACCGCAGTTTTGACCTTGTTGAACACATTTTGGGCTTGGTTACGCATTTCATCAATCCCGCTGTTGATGCCTGGGCTTGGCAAGCCAGGTGCGGTTACCACTGGCAACACGGCCCACAAAATGATGTAGAGCAACACGCCCGAACCACCAGCCAAGGTCACTAGCACAAAGGCCAAGCGCACCAAGGTTACATCAAAAGCGAAATATTGAGCCAAGCCCGTACACACACCAGCAATCATTTGATCTTGTTGAACACGCACTAAGCGATTTGAATTTTGCATTGTAAACTCCTTATTTGGCTGCAACTTGTGGTTGCTTATCTGCTAACTAGGACGTAGGCCAGCAAAAATTTGTTGCAGCAATCATGCTTGGATTGTCAAGCAAATGAGCGAAAAGCCTTCCTTCGCGTTCTTCGTGCCCTTCGTGGCTCCATAGTTCATCTTTGGAGCACCGAAGATTCATGCTTGCATAAAATACGAACGTATGGTATTTTATCAATATGAGTCGCAAAGATAGTGCCAAAGAACTTATTTTGAATAAAGCAGTGCAGATGGCTTCGGTTGCTGGCCTGAATGGCTTGACGATTGGGAGCTTGGCTGAGGCTGTCGCCATGTCCAAGGGCGGTATCAGCGCTCACTTCAAATCGAAGACTGAACTGCAAGTTGCGGCGGTTGATCGCGCCTCTGAGCTGTTTCAAGCAGCGGTGATTGGTCAAGTGCTGGCCGAGCCAGCTGGAATTGCCCGCCTTAGCAAGCTTTGCGATTCGTGGTTTAGCTATTTGCAGCAGGGCATTTTTCTAGGCGGCTGTTTTTTTACCAACGCTGTGCTTGAGCTTGATGATTTGGATAACTCGGAAGTGCGGGCGGCTGTGCTGCGCTATTATCATAATTATCTAAATTTTATTGAGCAATGCATCGCCGAAACCGTGCAGCTCGGCCAGTTTCGCCACGATACGCCAATTGCCGAGGTTGCGCTGCAATTCCATGGCATCGAAATCGCCGCGCTGGTTTGGCGAGCAGTGCGTTCTCACGAAGCTCAATTTGCCACCGCCCGCGCCGCCATCGACAATTTAATTGCCACCTATCGCAGCTAAAATTTTTTAGCATCAATAAAACACGAACGTCCGTATTTATAAGGAGTTGTTATGCAGATCAATGTAACCTACATCGGCACAGCCACGGTCTTGTTGGAAATTGACGGCCTGCGGATTTTGACCGATCCGGTGTTTGATCCGGCTGGGAGTGCGCGGGTTTACCAGGTGCGGCCACAGGTTGAATTTGCGTTGTACAAGCAAACCCCAGCGGCCTTGCCAGCAAGCGAAATTGGCGCGATTGATCTGGTTTTGCTCTCGCACCACGATCATTATGATAATTTGGATGATGCAGGCCGCGCCTTGTTGCCGAACGCAGGCCATGTGTTGACCACCGAATCGGGCCGCCAGCGCTTGCAACAACAGGGCGCAACCAACGTGCAAGGCCTCGCCGAGTGGCAATCGATTACAGTTAACACGCCCCAAGACTTGCCGCTGACGATCACCGCCGTGCCAGCCCAACATGGCCCGGTCGAGTTGCTACCGATTATTGGCGAGGTGATTGGCTTTGTGTTGGAATACCCAGCTTTTGAGCATGGGCCAATTTATATTTCTGGCGACACCGTTTTGTTTGATGGAATTACGGCGATTGCTGAACGCTACGCGATTGGTACGGTCTTTTTGCATGTTGGGGCAGCCCAATTTGCGCCAACCGGCCCAACTTTATTTACCTTTGATGCAACTCAGGCCTATCAAGCGGCGCAACTACTCAAGCCCCAAAGCTTGATTCCAATTCATTTTGATGGTTGGCAGCACTTTAGCCAAGGCCAAGCAGAAATTGATCAAGCTTTTGCTGGGAGCGACATTCAACCACGTTGGCTGGATTTAGGGGTTGAAACTAAGCTAACGGTTTGAGATTCTTTCACTCCCAGCCCTCATCTCGCGGATGGGAGAGAGGTTTATTACAATACAAGGGTAGCTTTTAAGACCCCTCACCCCTAGCCCCTCGCCCACTGCGGCGGGAGAAGGGCGTTCTAACCGACCCGCTAGTTCCCCCTCGCCTCGCTCGGCGGGAGAGGGGGCAGGGGGTGAGGGCAGGTCAATCGACGGCAAATTACACCCAATTATCATTAAAACCTACCCTTATAATGAGGGGGGAACGATCAAATCACGCCTTTGGTGCTGGGAATCGCATCGCCCAAACGTGGATCATGTTTGGTGGCGCTATCGAGTGCCCTCGCCAAAGCTTTGAATAAGGCTTCGGCCTTGTGGTGGTCGTTGCGGCCATATTCGATTTTCGCATGCAAATTCATGCGGGCATGAATCGCAATACTTTCAAACACATGCTCAACCAAATCGCAGGTCAAGCCACCGATACTAGGGTTTGTCCAGCTAAAGTTGAGCACATGAAACGGTCGGCCACTCAGATCAAGCGCAACAAACGCCAGCGCCTCATCCATCGGCACATAAGCATGGGCGGTGCGGGTGATACCAGCCTTATCGCCCAGCGCCCGATCAATCGCCATGCCCAAGCAAATTGCCACATCTTCGACCGAATGATGGTCGTCGATATGTAAATCGCCATTGCAGGTCACTGCTAAATCAAATTGACCGTGGCGAGCGAAACTCTCCAACATATGGTTATACATCCCGATGCCCGTATTGATCGCCACTTGACCAGAGCCATCGAGATTGAGCGTGAGCTTAATTTGGGTTTCACGGGTGTTACGTTCGATCGTTGCAATCCGAGCCATACTTATGCATCCTTTCGCTAAAGCTGCCTGATCGTACCTGCTCTGGCGATTTTTGCCAACCAGTCTTGATAACGATTTCACGCTGATAGCTCATCGCCATCTCATCAAATTTTCATCAGAATTTCAGATTAGCGCAGCATACTAGATTGGCCTGAATCATTGTTCAGGCATTAATTTGTGAAATGGATGCGCAATTATGAAGGTTAGCCTCAATCGTCGCTGGTTCCCGTTGTTGGGAGCTTTTGCTGCCTACATCGCTTGGGATCTCGTCGATCATCAAGTTCTCACGCCGCGCTCGCCAGTGTGGCTGTGTTATTTGATCGATTGGGGCGTGGCTGGGATGGCAGGTTGGTCGATTTTTATCCTGCTCGAACGCCAATATCAGCATAAAAAACCGCTGATCGATGCCAGCACGATCAACTTGCCGCCAGCGGTATTTGCCCAATTAACCCAAGCCGCCCAAGGCTTGCAGGGCGAAATTCACGAGCTGCAACAAGCAATCGGCAATTCAATCAACGAAGAGGGCATTCAACAGCAGCGCAGCTTGCGGCAGGCTTTGGTTGCCAGCTATCGGGCGCAGGCAATTCTTGAGGAAGTTAGCGGTATAGTCGATAAGCCGCAAGTTGCTCCGCCGCCAGTTGAACAATTGATCACCCAGCGCTCTTAGGCTGTGGTAGCATAACGATCATATTTTGCTACGAGGCCGCTGATGATTGCGATCGATGCTCGTTTGAATGCCTACCGCCATGGTGGCATTGCCCAATACACCCAAAAATTGCTGACCTACTTGCCCAAGATCGCGCCTGAGCAACAATGGTTAGTACTGGAGCATCGCAAAAGCCCCAAGCCCTTGGCGCTTGGCCCCAACATTCAGCGAGCACGCTTATTCACCCCACCCCATCATCGCTTAGAACAAGTGCTTTTGCCCATGGAAATTGGCCTGCGCCGCCCCAAACTGCTGCACTCGCCTGATTTTATTCCGCCGCTGTATCGCACCTTTCCAGCCGTGATCACCGTGCATGACTTAGCATTTAAATTGTTTCCTGAAATTTTGGATGCCAACGCCAGCCGTTATTATGGCCAAATTGAGCGAGCGCTGGCCTCAGCCAATGCAATTATTGCCGATTCGCAGAGCACCGCCAACGATCTGACCAACTTGTTAAATGTTGATCCAGCGCGAATTGATGTGATTCATCTGGCAACCGATATGCAACCAATCGCGCTCGCCAGCGTTGCTCAACGCCAAATTGGCAACAATATTTGGCAGGCTGATCAATTTATGCTGTTTGTTTCAACCCTAGAGCCACGCAAAAATATCCCAATGTTGCTACGAGCCTTGCGAATTGCCGTTGATCGCAAGCCGCAAGCTGGCTATCGCTTGGCGTTGGCGGGGCGGCGCGGCTGGCTCGATGGCGAAATTTGGCAAACCCTCGCTGAATTACACTTAGAAGATGTTGTGACTTGGATCGATAGCCCAAGCGATGAGGAAATTCGCTGGCTGTTGAGCGCCTGCCGCTTGTATCTCAACCCTTCGCGCTATGAAGGCTTCGGCTTACCAGCCTTAGAAGCCTTGGCTTGTGGCGCGGCGGTAGTGGTAGCTGATGCCTCAAGTTTGCCTGAAGTGGTCGGCGATGCTGGCCTCAAATTGCCAGTTGCTGATCCGCTAGCCTGGGCTGATACGATTGAACATTTGTGGGAAGATCAAACTGCTCGGCAAGTTTTGCGCGATCAAGCCCCTGCCCAGGCCGCTAAATTTTCATGGCAACGCACTGCTGAGCAAACCTTGGCAGTTTATCGGCGCGTGCTTGATTAATACCCTCACCCCAACCCCTCTCCCACTGCGGCGGGCGAGGGGCTTTTGGTTTCGTGGTTCCCCCTAGCCTATTAGTTAACTGGAGTTTGCAGGGTAAAGACAAAGCGTGCGCCATGCTGAGGCTGGCTTTCAACCCAAACGTTGCCACCATGGGCCTCAACAATCGCCCGTACAATCGCCAAGCCCAAACCTGCCCCGCCATAATCACGCGAACGCGATTTTTCGCCGCGATAGGTACGCTCGAAAATATGTGGTAAATCGTCGGGCTGAATGCCTTCGCCAGTGTCGCTAACTTCGACATGCACGGTTTGGTTGATCGTTTGGGCCTGAATCGCGATTGTGCCATCGCTCGGCGTGTGGCGCAGCGCATTGCTAATCAAGTTATACAACACTCGTTGCAATTTGGGCGCATTCATCAGCACCAAATCGGCTTCGGGCGCGACGCTACCACGCAATTGCACGCCATGGGCTGCGGCATGCGGCTGCAAGTTGCTCAGCGTATCAGAGATTAAATCGCCGAGCGAGGCGCGTTCTAGTTCCAAACGCAACACTCCAGCATCAAGTTGGGCCATCTCAAATAAATCATCAACTAAGGTGCTTAGGTTAGTCAATTGAGAATTGGCCGAATTGAGGTAGCGCTGCTGCATGGCTGGCTCAGTTACCACACCATCAGCTAAGGCCTCGATCATCGCCCGCACCGCCGTCAACGGGGTACGCAAATCGTGCGAGATCGCCGCAATCAAATCGCGGCGCGATTGTTCAAGCTCGTGCTGGCGCTCAGCACTTTGGGCTAAAGCATCGGCCATTTGGTTAAAATCGGCGGCCAAAATACTGACTTCATCATTACCATGTTCAGGAATTCGCAAAGCCAAATCGCCCTTGGCCAGCGCAGCGGCTCCTGCGCGAACCTCGGCCAAACGCGCCACCAAGACATTACCAACCGCAATGCTAAACCCCAAAGCCAGCACCAACATAAAAATCAAAACCAATAAGAGCAAGGGCAAATCGTGGTCGGTACTGATGAACATGGCCCGCGCTACGCCTTGCAACAAGGCCGCAACCAAAATTCCACCAAGGCCAATCGCGGCAATAATTTGCGCTCGCAAACTACGCAACAGCGAGAGCATCCGGCTTTGTAAGGCGACGATTGCCACGATGCCAGCACCAAAGCCCAGCGAGCCAAACAGCTTGATGATGCCTTCTAATTCGCTCATTGGCAGCATCAAGCCAAAGTGACCGACCAAACTTACCAAGCCCAGAGCAATCGCCAAGGTCAACAACAAAAGGCTCGATTGATGCAAAAAACGTCTCATTGTTCGCCTGCGCTGAGTTTGTAGCCCACGCCCCAAACTGTTTGCAAATAACGCGGGGCAGTCGGATCGTCTTCGATTTTTTCGCGCAAGCGCCGAATATGCACCGTCACGGTGCTGGTATCGGCAGAAAATGTATAGCCCCAAACGAGTTCCATCAGTTGGTCGCGGGTAAACACACGCTCGCGATGGCGTGCCAAAAAATAGAGCAAATCAAACTCACGCGCAGTTAGGCTGATCGATTTGCCCGCCACTTGCACATCACGAGTGCGCGGATCGACCCGCAGTGCGCCAAGTTCAATTGGGCGTTCGTCGGGTGGTGGAGCATCGGGCTGCGGCTGAACACGGCGCAACACCGCTTCCACCCGGGCCACCAATTCGCGTGGGCTAAATGGCTTGACCACATAATCATCAGCACCAACCCCGAGGCCAATGATGCGATCGTTCTCCTCGCTCTTGGCGGTGAGCATAATCACTGGCGTGCGGCGATCGCTCTGCAAGCGCCGACAAACTTCTAAGCCAGTCACTTTGGGCAACATCAGATCAAGCACGACCAAATCGGGTGGTTGCTGACGCGCCAAGCGCAAAGCGGCCTCGCCATCGCTGGCCTCAAGCACCGTATGGCCTTCGCGCCGCAAATACAAGCCTACCACTTCGCGAATATTCGGTTCGTCATCAACCACCAAAATATTGGCCATACCTCATCCTTTTTTTAGGGTTCAGGGGCTAGGAGTCAGGGATTAGAATATTGATCCACGAAGGACACGAAGGGCTGTTGTTTCGCCACAGATTGCCCCAGATTTGTTTGATTAGCCCTATATGCTGATCGGCCTGATCCCTAGCCTCTGCCCCCTGATCCCTATATTCTTTTTGCCTTTTGCCTTTTGCCTTCTGACTTTATTCTACTGGATTGGCGCAACTGCCATCAAGACTTGATATTTTTCGCACCAAATGACCACATTGGCATAGAGCGCAGGATCGAAATCGGCAGGCAGGCTGTAGTTTTGGTTGCCCTCGGAGCCTTTGAGTTTGCCTAATTCAAGGTAGCCCGCTTGTAAATCGCTGGGTTGGTTAATTTCGGCTGCCTTAGCGACAAAAATATACATATCTGGCCCTGCTTCAACGAAGAAATCGCTGAGGCGCAACAAATTGCTGCCATCGGGCTGCTGATAGAGCGTTGCAATCCCGCCACTTTTGTGATCGATGCCGCGAAAACTGCCCGAACCCAACACAACAGGTTCGGCTGGCACGGTGGTTGGCTCAACTCGCGCTTCGGTGGTTGGCTCAACGGTTGGCTGGATCATCGTATCAGCCGTTGGTATTACGGTTGGTTGCATCATATCGTCAGCCGTTGGCATTGCGGTTGGTTGCATCATATCATCGGTCATCGACATCGCATCGGTCGGTTGCATCATATCATCGGTCATCGTCAGGGCATCAGTTTGCATCATGCTATCCATAGTTGGTTGAGCTGTAGCCATGGCTGCACTACTAGTGGTTGGAAAAGGCTCATCGACCTTGGTTGGAGCCGTTCCACAAGCCGTTAACAACCCAAAAATAATAATCGTTGTTGAATATCGCAATTTCATCGCCGCTAGCCTCCATAAAATGTCATAGCCTAGTTATAACCGCCAGCACTTAACCAAGCCTTGCCAAAAACTTACAAAACCCTAAACAAACCCACCCTAGAACTAAAGACTGATATGCAATTATTGGCATAGCGATATACTAATTCAATCAACATTCCAATCTCAACCATAACCAGAAGGAGCCGTAATGGCTGAAGCAACCAGAAAGCAACCGAGCGGCATGCTCGCATTTAGCATTATGTGGTTTGGCCAAGTCGTTTCATTGCTTGGCAGCTCCATGAGCAGCTTTGCCCTGACGATTTGGGCTTGGCAAATTACAGGTCAAGCCACAGCCTTGGCGCTCGTAGGCTTTTTCTCGTTTGCCCCAAGCATTATTGTTAGCCCCTTTGCCGGAGCCTTGGTCGATCGCTGGAATCGTAAGCTGGTGCTGATTTTGAGCGATTTAGCCACAGGCTTATCGACGATCGCTATTTTATTGCTCTACCACAACGATGTACTGCAAATTTGGCATTTGTATGTGGCTGGAGCATTTGCCAGCATTTTTCAATCGTTTCAATGGCCAGCCTATTCGGCGGCAGTTTCGACGATGTTGCCCAAACAGCACTATGCTCGCGCCAGCGGCATGATGTCGATGGCCGAATCGGCAGCGGGAATTGTCGCGCCAGCCCTAGCCGGCTTTTTGCTAACCGTAATGGGCATTGGCGGTATCTTGATTATTGATATTGTGACGTTTGTGTTTGCCGTCAGTGCAGTGCTCTTTGTTAATATTCCCCAACCAACGCAGAGCGAGGCGGGGGCGCAAGGCAAGGGCAGTTTATGGAGCGAGGCAGGCTTTGGCTTTCGCTATATTTTGGCACGCCCCAGCCTCTTGGGCTTGCAACTGACCTTTTTTATGATTAACTTCGTTGGTTCGTTTGAAGCCACCATGACCGCTCCCATGATTCTGGCCCGCACCGATAGTAACTCGGCAATTATGGGCACGGTACAATCGGCAATGGGCATTGGCGGAGTGATCGGCGGCTTGATCCTGAGTGTCTGGGGCGGCCCCAAACGCAAAGTTCATGGCGTGCTCGGTGGAATGGCGCTCTCCAGCTTTTTTGGCGGCATTCTCATGGGCTTGGGCCAAAATACGCTGGTTTGGTCGATTGCGGGCTTTGGTTTGCTATTCGTGCTACCAATGTTGAATGGCTCGAATCAAGCGATTTGGCAAGCCAAAGTGCCACCCGATATCCAAGGGCGGGTGTTCGCAGTGCGACGCATGATCGCCCAAATTTCGGGGCCAATCGCAATTTTGATCGTTGGACCATTGGCCGACAAAGTGTTTGAGCCACGTATGGCGGTTGGCGGCGCTTGGGTCGATATGTTTGACAGTTGGGTTGGCAGTGGCAAAGGGGCGGGCATCGCCTTAATTATGGTCTTGAGTGGCATTGTTGGCATCGCCGTAGCCGTGATCGCTTATGGCGTGCGAGTCGTGCGCCACGCCGAGGATCTAATTCCTGACCATCAAGATAGCCCAAGTAGCAGCCCTGAACTGCAAGCCGAACCAGCCTAAAATTGACAATCAATGAGCCAAAACTTGTTACAATCAAATCGATTGATATGCTTCTAGTGTGAGGATATGCAACCCTATGGCAGATGCAGGTAGCGCTGAAAAACGCAGCGATTCGGAAAGCCCCAAGCCACCACAAGAGATTGTGAGCGTGACCCATGGGCGCGTGAAAATCAAGGGCAACGATGTGCCTTACACCGCCACCGCCGGAACAATCGTGCTCTACGAAGACGATCCGGAGTTTAAGCAAGCGCCCAAGGCCAAAGCGACGGTATTTTATGTAGCCTATACCCGCAGCGATGTTGATGATCAAACCACCCGCCCAATCACCTTTTCGTTCAACGGCGGGCCAGGTTCGGCCTCAGTTTGGATGCACCTTGGCTTGTTGGGGCCAAAACGGGTTTTGATGGCCGATGAAACTGGCAATTTGCCAGCACCGCCATTTCGCTTGGTCGAAAACGAATATTCCTTGCTCGATCAAAGCGATTTAGTTTTTATCGATCCAATTAGCACGGGCTATAGTCGTGCGGCAACTGGCGAAAATCCCAACCAATTCCATCAATTTACCAAAGATATTGAATCGATCAGCGATTTTATTCGGCTCTACACCTCTCGGGCCAAGCGTTGGCTCTCGCCCAAATATATTATTGGCGAAAGCTATGGCACAACTCGCGGCTCTGCCATCACCAACTATCTGCAAAATCGCTATGGCATGTATCTGAATGGGATTATGCTGATCTCCTCGATTCTCGATTTTCAAACCGTCGAGATGGACCCAGGCAACGATATTGCCTATGTGGTGATTTTGCCAACCTACGCCGCGACTGCGTGGTATCACAACAAGCTTGATGCCAAATTACAATTGAGTTTGAGTGATACCTTGGCCGAAGTTGAGGCCTTTGCTGCTGGCGAATATGCTACGGCATTGTTGCAAGGCGATAGTTTGGCCGAGGGCAAACGCCGCTCGGTTGTGCGTAAATTGGCTCGCTATACCGGTTTGAGCGAACGTTTTATCGATCACAGTAATCTACGGATCGACTTGATGCGGTTTACTAAGGAATTGCTGCGCGATCAGCAACGCACGGTTGGCCGCTTGGATAGCCGCTTCGTGGGCATCGACCGCGATCCAACCCGTGAAGCCTTTGAGTACGACCCAAGTTATGCGGTAATTCATGGACCATACAGCGCCACCTTCAACGATTATGTGCGGCGCGAACTCAAATTCGAGAGCGACGAACCCTATGAAATTCTAACTTCAAAAGTTCGGCCTTGGAAATACGATAAGCATGAAAATCAATATGTGAGCGTCACCGAAGCGTTGCGCTCGGCCATCTCGCAAAATCCCTATCTCAAGGTGTTTGTGGCCAGCGGCTTCTTCGATTTCGCCACACCCTACTATGCCACGTTGCACACCTTCAACCACCTTGGGCTTGACCAAACCCTACGCAATAACATCGTAATCAAGCATTACGAGGCTGGGCATATGATGTATACCCATTTGCCGTCGCTGGCTGAGCTAAAAAGCGACCTCGAAGCCTTTATCAGCCAAACCAAAAACGTCTAAAATAGCAAGCCCACGGCAAAGCTAAATGCCGTGGGCTTTTTAAATTAAGCGTTAGCCAAAGCGAACAATTGGCTAATGGCCTGAGCGGTTGCTTGGCCTTGGCGCACACAATCGGGAATGCCCACGCCCCGAAAGCCGCTGCCACACAACAACAAGCCTTCTGGACACAAGGCCTCAAGCTGATCCATACGTTGGAAATGACCAACATCGTATTGGGGATTAGCCTCGTTCCAACGGGCAACCCCGCTCCAAATTGGCTCGGCGGTCAGGCCAAAAATCGATTTAAGCTGATCACGCACCAATTGAGTTAATGCCTGATCATCCAAGCGCAGCACTTCGGGATGTTTCGAGCCGCCCACAAAGGCCCGCAACAGCATATAATCGGCGGGAGCACGCCCAGCAAATTTGCGTGAGTTGATCGTTACAGCATTAATCAGCCGATATTCGCTGCGCGGAATCACCAAGCCATAACTATCGAAGGCCATGTTGGTTTCGCTACGCCGAAATGCCAACGAAACTGTGCCAGTGCTGACATAACGAATCGCCTTCAAGCGCTCGGCCAAGGCTTCAGCCCAAGGTGCGACCAACTCAGCGGCCACAAAACTAGGCACTGCCAACACCACTGCATCAGCATCAATCTTCGTGCCATCATCGAGGGTCAGTTGATAGGCTGAGGCGTTGGTTGGGTCGTAGCGCAGCGCTTGAACCCCACAATTTGTCCGAATTTCAACGTTGAGCTGCTCAACCAGCGCGGTAATTAATTGCTCGATCCCGCCGCGTAAGCTAATAAATGGGCTAAGTTGCTGACCTTTGGGCTTGCCTGCTTTAAGTTTAGCCGCCAGAATCCCACGAATCACACTGCCATGGCTGCGTTCGGCCTCGATAAAGCGTGGAAAGGTGGCTTCGAGGCTTTGGCGATCCGATTCTGCATTGTGAATGCCTGCCATCAACGGCTCGGCCAATTTATCCAGCGCTTCGGCCCCAAATCGGCGGCGCACAAAATCGGCCAGCGATTCATCAGTATTACTTTGGCGGGCAGGCAAGACCAAATCGAGCAACATACGCAATTTGCCTGGCAGCGAGAGAATCGGCGTGCGCAGCAACGGCCAAAACTCAGTTGGGACAACCAAGTTAATGCCATCAGGCAAGGGTTCGGGCTTGCCACGATGCAACACAAACACCTTATGGCGAGCTGGCTCAGTTGAAATTAACTGATCTTCCAAGCCCAACTCACGCGCCAATTGCAAGCCCCAAGGCTTTTGGCTGATAAAGGCATCGGGGCCAGCTTCGACCAGCAATTCGCCAGCGCCATCGGGCAAGGCAACATGGCTGGTGCGCAATTTGCCGCCCAGCCGTTGATCACGTTCAAAAAGCTGAATATTCGTGAGACCTTGTTGTTGTAAATACCATGCTGTACTAAGGCCAGCGATACCACCGCCAATAATGGCAATGCGTGGCTGATCAGCAACATCCATTGCAAACCTCATCGTAGTGAAAACTAGGCTTAGTTTGCAAGGGTTGGCGGATTCTGTCAATCGGTTATTGAATGGATCTGGTGGAGATTAGGCAACGTTAAGCGGTAAGATTCTTCGCCCGCGCAAGCCACTGAGCAGAATAGCTAGCCCGCCCGCCAGCAACCAAAGCATTTGGCCACCCGACATTGGTGGAAACCCTGAGCTTTGACCAATTACTGGCAAGGTTGGTTCGAGCGTCGCTTTTGGCTCAGCTGTTGGTTGATCGGTTGGCATAGCGGTTGGCGCAAGAGTTGCCGTTGGTTCAGCGGTAGCCGTAGCTGTGGCAGTTGAAGTTGCCGTGGCAGTTGCAGCAATCGCTGGTTGATTTAGTGCGGTATTGACCACGGTAAAACTACTATCAACACTGACGGTATTGGCGTTGCTGGCACTAAATTGAGTGCGGAACGAACATGAGCCAACTGCATTACCCGTCACAATGACTGATAACGAGCGATTTACGCCGCCATTCAAATCGCTTGAATCGCTTGAGCCAGGCTGAGCGCTAATACATGCCCCGCCACTGAAACTGAAATTCAAGCCAGTTGCCCGCGAGCCGCTAGCATTATTGCCAAACACAACCGTTACATTTTCTTGCGCCCCAGCCGCCAATGTCATCGAGCCTGCTGGATTAACCACACCATTGACGATGTGGAACACAAACAGATCTGGAGTTGGGGTTGGCGTACTAGTTGGTGTTGGCGTTTCACTCGGCGTTGGTGTTTCGCTTGGCGTTGGTGTATCAACGGGCGTATTGGTCACCGTTGGCGTACTAGTTGGCGTTGGCGTACTAGTTGGCGTTGGCGTGTTGGTCACCGTTGGCGTGTTGCTCGGCGTTGGCGTGTTGGTAATTGTTGGTGTATTGGTTGGTGTGCGCGTATTGGTCACCGTCGGCGTGTTGCTCGGCGTTGGCGTATTGGTTGGTGTGTTGCTGGGCGTTGGCGTGTTGGTGACCGTCGGCGTGTTGCTGGGCGTTGGCGTATAGGTCAAGGTTGGAATTGTCGTTGGCGTATGAGTATTGGTCGCCGTTGGCGTGTTGCTTGGCGTTGGCGTGTTCGATGGAGTCGCAGTATTGGTTGGTGTTGGTGTGCGGGTTGGCGTGTTGGTTGGTGTACGGGTTGGCGTGTTGGTTGGTTGCGGGGTTACAGTAGCACAACCATCACACACAATCGTCCAATTCAAGGTTGCTTGAACTGGGGTTTGACCAATCGCCGTTAATACTGCGGTAATCGAACAATTGCCAACATTATTGGCTGAAATTGTGGGCGAAAGCGTAAAGCCTTGGTGCGCCCCAAGCGTAATTGGTACGCCACTGCTGCTAATACTTGAGCTAATACAAGTTCCAGTTACGCTAATATTAACTTGCGCCCCTGATGCCGGAGCATCGCCAGCATTGCCAAACACCACGAATACCTGTTTGGTATCATTATTTTCCATCGATGGATTAACTGGATTGACAATCGCATCAACGCGCCAAGCAATATACAGCTCTGGTGCTGGCGTGGCAGTTGGCGTAGCCGTATCGGTTGGCGTTGGTGTGTTCGATGGCGTAGCCGTATTGCTTGGTGTCACCGTATCGGTTGGCGTGTTGCTCGGTGTATTCGTCGGTGTCGCCGTATTGGTTGGCGTATTACTCGGCGTATTGGTCGCCGTATTGGTTGGCGTGTTGCTCGGCGTAGTAAAAATTGGAATTGGCGTATTGGTCGCCGTAACGATCACAGGCGTATTGGTTGGCACGTCGGTTGGCGTGTTGCTGGGCGTTGCTGGTACTGGTGTGATCGTTGCTACGTCGGTTGGCGTGTTGGTCAGCGTCGCTGGCACTGGCGTGATCGTAGGCACGCGCGTGTTGGTCGCTGTTGGCGCTGACGTTGGAATTGCAGTATTGGTTGAGGTTGCACTGGCTGGCACAACCGTAGTAGCCACCACAACACTCGTTCGGGTTGGCGTGCTCGTAAAGGTTGGTTCAAAGGTTGGTCGCGTTGGATTAATCGTTGGATTCAGGGTTGGCGTGCGCGTACCAGCCGTCGAGCTTGGATTAACCCGTGGCGTTGAGCTTGGTTCGGCAGTTAATTCGATAGTTGGCTCGGTCGTTGCCGCCGTTGCACTACCAATCGGAATACCCTCATCCTTGGTGGGAGTAGGGGTAGTCGTTGTAGTTGAGGTTACAATTGCTTCATTTGCTGGCGTAGGTCGGCCAGTTGGCGTGGCGGTTGGCAACAAATCAACAATCCCAATAGGAATCGGCGTTTCGGCTGCAACTAAATTTGGGTTAGCTGGCTGATCGCTAATTTTGCTACGAATCGCTTCTTGTCCAATCGGAAATGGTGCTGTGCCATTCCAAGCCTCATAATTGGCAAATGGTGGCAGCAAGACCTCAGGCCCAGAAGCATTAACCGGAGTTGTCCAGCGCACAACCATTAATGATGAGCAGCCCATCACCAACAACACCGCTAAAATCACAATCGAACCGATAGCTAACAACAATCGGTCGCGTGGCTCTTGGGTATTTGGTTGTGGTAAGGCGCTATTGCTCATGCGTTGGTTGCCGTTGCATTCACTAAGTTATATTCGCTTGGCTCAAGCTGCATCAGCGGAAATTGCATAATAAAGCTTGAACCAACTCCTTGCTCGCTCTCAACCCAAATTTTACCATTATTCTGCTCGACCAATTGTTTGGTAATTGCCAAACCAAGGCCGATACCGCGCTCTTTGGAAGTCAGGCCGCTTTGCTCACCGCCACGTTGAAAGCGCTCAAACAAACGCTCAAAATCTTGGCTAGCAATCCCAGGCCCAGTATCAATTACTGCAATTTGAATTCGCTGCTCAACCGCTTTGGCCTGCACCGTCACTGTGCCAGTTTGGGTATAGCGACGGGCATTTTCCAGCAGTTGGGTCAACATAATTTTGAAGTGATCGCGATCCACTACAATGTACGGCATGTTCTCAGGCAGGTCAATGATCAATTTGAGTTGCTTTTGATCAAAGCCTTTTTGTAAAGCTTGGGCAATTGGCGGCAACAACTCGTCCAGCGAATGCTGCTCAATTTGTGGTTCCATATTCCCAGCTTCAATACTGGCAATCACAATCACATTTTGCAGCACTTCGACCATGCTTTGGCCTTGCTGACGAATGGTGCTCATAAATTGGGTTTGTTCGTCGGTCAAAGGCCCGACAAAACCGCGCAATAGCAAATCGGCATAACCGCAAATTGAGGTCAATGGCGTGCGTAGTTCGTGCGAAATTGTGGCGATAAAATCGGTTTTGGCGCGATCCATCGCCCGTTCTTCGGTCACATCGTGCAGCACCAAAACTTCGCCCGATTGCAAGCCTTCGCGCTCAACGGGCGCTGCATTCATAGTCAAAATGCGCTGCGAGGTTGTCTCATAGAAGGTTGTGGCTGTGGGCGTGGCAAATAATTCAGCGCCGCCCGACAATGGCGTAAGCTGGAATTCCGCAAAGCTTTTGCCTAGCAAATCGGCTTCGCTGGCTCCCAGCATGGCCGTGGCGGTGTGGTTGACCAAAATCACTTTGCCATCAGGATCAAGCACAATTACGCCGTCGGCGATACTTTGCAGAATTGCCTGTTTACGGCTAGCTTCATCTTGGACGGTGGTGTAAAGCACCGCATTTTGCATGGCCGTGGCGGTCATGCTGGCAATTGCGCTGAGTGGTTCGCGAATGCTGCTGGCTGGTGGCAAAGCGCGATCATTCTTAACCAACAGGCTGCCAATCACCTGTTGCTGAGTGCGCAACGGCAACACTAATTGCAGATTTGGGGCAAGTGGCCGCAAGGCGCTATCCAAGGCTGGATTTTCGGTAATCGTCACCATTGGCGCAAGCGTTTCAAGGCTAGTCGCAGGGAAGGGACGCTCGATTTCGCGCACGCTTTCAGTTGTGACATAGTGCCAAACGCCTTGCTCAACCACCAAGGCATCAACTTCAGAATCGGGAATCAAGCGTTGAACCGCAGCAGTGGTTTGGGTCAAAACGCCATCAAGAGTGAGTTCTGTGCCCAGTTGGCGGCTGGTACGATACAAATCGAGCAAGCGATCAGTCATATCATTTAAGACTGTCGCCAACGTGCCAAGTTCGTTTTCCTCGGAAACAAAACTACGGCCTTCCAAATCGCCGCTTTTAATCCGCAAGGCGGTACTGACCAACTCGCTAAGGGGAACAGTAATGCTACGGGTTACCCGCACGCTGATCCAAATAATTGAAATTAGCGAAAGCACGCCGAACAGGAAAATCAGCACCCGCGCTTGTTGCCAAGCCCGATCAATATTGCTACGTGGCAAACCAACCGCAAAATAGCCATTCAGCGCCCGTCGAATCCGCATTGGGCTATACATCACTTGATAGCTCGTGTCGCCGCGTTGAATCGTGGTGAATAAGGTTCCACGAGTTTCGGGGTCGGGGTTAGTTTGGCTGGCCTTGATTTGCTCGATTTGGTTGGCATCAATCAGCAACTCATCGGCCTCTTGGGGTGGATTGCTGGTGAGCACACTGCCATCGCTATTGAGAATCGCGGTGATGGTTGCGCCGTTGCGTGGCGGTAATTCCTCGTTGACAATCCGCTCAAGTGGCTCGGCATAAATAATTGCCCCAACCACTTGTTCACTGCTGCCGACCGTTAATTTAACCGGAGCAACCACAAAAAACATCGTGTAAGGCGGATTCGCACCGATGCGCAAGAGGCTGGCATATTTATCGCCATAATCATCAACTTGGCCGCGCAGGACCGCCTGAATCAAGGAATCTTTGGCTAGCTCAGTGCTACCAACCAACGAAGGGCTACGGCTCAGCACAGTTGAACTAGCGGCATCGACCAGTACTTGACCATCAGCATTCAGCGCAATTAGGCGTGAGGGCTTGAAATAATTAAAGGCATTGTTGATGATCTGCTCAACCTGATCAACATCATTTTTGCTAAATGCCTCGGCGGTACTCAGCAAAGCTTCTTTTTCGTTGGCAGGCGACGTGACGATCAAACGCAAATTATCGAGAATTTGGGCTTCGATGGTTTCCAAGCCCACGCCAGTATTGGTAGCACTGGTGCGCAGTGATTGATTGAGTTGGTTCTGCAAGCTCTGAGCATACAGCCAAAAAATAATCACAATCAATAAGCCCGACAAAAATGCTAGCAAGAGCAAATATGGCAGGGTGATTTTATACCGAATGCGACTTTTTAGCCGTCGCCGCAGGTTGACAAACATAGAAGGCTATTTCACTGCTGGCTCATACGGAATGGTAAACGAGAATGTACTACCTTCGCCCTCAACACTTTCAACCCAAATCCGCCCGCCGTGGGCTTCTGATGCAAGTTTGGCAAAGGCCAGGCCCAAGCCCGTGCCTTTTCTCTGGCCAGCAACCTGCACAAACTTATCGAAAATCTTGGCACGATAGCTTTCGGGAATGCCCGGTCCGGCATCAATTACACTCCAGCAGATCGTCTGCTTTTCATTATCAGTTAATTGGCGCACGCGGATTGTAACACTTCCGCCAACTGGCGTAAATTTGATCGCGTTATCCAGCAGGTTTTGCAAGATCCGCACAATTTTATCTTGGTCAGCATCGATAATTGGCAAATTCAGGGCCATATCCAGATTGATGCTGATATCAACGCTGCGAGCTGAGTTAATCAAACGTTCCGAAGCACGATCAACAATTTCGTAGGCTGAGCATGGCGCACGATTCAGCACCAATTCGCCAGCTTCCATCTTGCTAATATCCAGCAAGGTATTGATCATGCCAACCATTTCTTGGCTGCTATTGTTGGCAATATCTAGCAATTCGCGTTGCTGGTCGTTAATTGGGCCAGCAAAACCACGGCGCACCATGGTCATACCATTGATGATCGCCGTGAGTGGCGCACGCAAATCGTGCACCAACATGCCCATATAATCTTCGCGAATTTGGGCTAGCTGATATTCCTCGGTAATATCGTGGAACACAATCAGCGTGCCAATCACATTGCCAAAATTATTGCGCACTGGCAATGGCTCTTGGCGCACATAGCGGGTACGAGGCCGCAACACTTCAATTTCGCAGGTTTCGCTATTGGGCAACTCGTTGACCACCCGCGATTGCTCTTTGATGCGAGCCAGAATATCGCTGCCAGCCTCGCCGATGATATTGCGCCATTCCCAGCCAAACAACTCACCCAGCATTGGATTAGCAGTCAACACCACATCATCAGGGTCGATCATCAAAATACCGTCGGTGGTGGAGTTGAGCAAGGCTTGGAGGCGATTGCGGTTTTGCGAAACTTCGTGAAACAGATTAGCGTTATCGATCGCCACGCCCACCGTGTTAGCCATAGCTTGCAGGCGTTGGGTATCTTCAGTGTTAAATACGCCTTCTAGCTTATTCAACAACTGAATCACCCCAATTTCACGATTTTTCACCAGCATGGGCACGCACAAGACCGAGCGCGTCACAAATCCAACATCCTCGCTAACCCG
>NZ_DOPT01000089.1:46564-129984 GCF_003512625.1 Herpetosiphon sp.
TCCAACATCCTCGCTAACCCGCCGATAGAAACGTGGGTCGTTTTGGGCATCGAGCACGACGACTGGCTGGCGGGTGGTAATTGCTGCCCCAACCAAACCTTGGCCAGGTGGAACCCGCACGCCCGCCAATTTTTCTTCGCCCGCCTCAAGCGTCATCACAAAGACCAATTCGTTGGTCACGGGATCGAGCAGTAGCAGTGAACCAGCCTCAACCTGAAAATATTCGTTGATCTTCTTGACCACCAAGCGATAGACTTGGCGTGGATCAAGCGATGAAGTGATTGTGGCGGCGATATCGTTGAGCGTATTAATTTCTTGATTACGTTTAGCGGTATAGTCTTTAAGCTGAACCGCTGAAATCGCTAGAGCCAAATTATGCGCCAACAACTGAGCAGCCTCGATTGCTTCAGCCGACCAACGGCCTTTTTTGGGCAAGAGCAAGGCCAAAAAGCCAATTAATTGCTGGCTGGCCAATAACGGCAACACCAACAATTGGGCTTGGGCACTCTCGTCATTGCTTGGCAACAGGGCAGTTTTTTGTTCGATGGTTTGGGCAATCGCTTGATCGAGCAATTTTTGGGTGGCTTTGCTGGGGTTGCCATAGAGATATGGCGTGGACGAACCGCTATGGTGTTCGTTATCAAGCAGCCCCAACTTAACGACTTCGACCCCAAAACCAGTAGCACATAACTCGGCCACTGTAGCTACCAAAGAACTAAGATTTGCTGCGTTGTTGATTGCCTCGGCAATTGCCAACAACTGAAAACCGCTGATTGGACGTGCGTGATTTTGGGTAGTTGCAACGTCAGCCATATGTATTGTGCTCAAATCGTAGATTTCAGGCTTCTCTGAGGAAAATTATACTGTAGAGCATGCCCCAAACGCAAGGAGTTTTACCAACAAACTTAGCTCCACGCCAGTACATCAACCAGCGTGGAGCCAAGCGATTTAGGCGCTAATTACCACAAAATCAAGGGTAAATTGTTTTCAATACTATGTTGGGCAGCCGCACGTAATTCGTGCAAGGCTTGGTGAGCAGCTTGGCCTTCGGCTCCACGCAAATTGCGCACATGGCCTTCGAGTTCAGTCAATTCGCGCGACAAAGCAACCGATGAGCCAAATGAGACCACATCTTCGCTGCCTTCTTCCCATTCTTCTTCGTCAGCTTCTTCGCCTTCGTAGCTCAACCAAATTGGCTCAGCGAAATCGACTGGCAAATAGTAGCCACCTTCGCCTTGATGGTTGATCAAGTGTGGATATTTGGTTTGGCTTTCGCCTTCCCAAATATTTGCCAACACTGGGTCAACTTCATCATCTTCGAGGTTAGCTGGCAAATTATCCAAATCGCTGCCTTTTTCTGAATGAGCAGCTAAGCGACGCAAGTTGTAGAGATCGGCAAATGTCGCAATGCCGCCGTTGTAAACTTCTGCTCCAGGCATTGAAAGCAGATCAACCTCAACGCCTTCTTCGCGCAACAGGTCTTGAACATCTTCAACCCAAGCTTTTTCTTCTTCAAACATCGCTCGATCATCTTCTGGGCTGACGGTGATCATCGAGCCTACTACTAAATCTAGCTCATGAGTTGGCATGCCATCGGACATGAGAGAATCTCCTTGTATGTGCAAACACGCCCCTAAGTGCAACTTAGGAGCGTGTCCATTATACCATGCTCGTTGTCGGATTATGCCCGAACAACCAAGGTGTCAGCAATTTTATCATGCAAGGCTTGCTTCTGCCCATCCCACAATGGCCACAGATAATCCAAAAGGGTGGCAATCCCAATTACAAAACTAATAATCCCCAAAAAGCCAAATGATGCTGTTGCAGCGCTAAGATTGCCAGCAGCAATATCATCGATACTATTAAAGCTGATCATCCCAATCACCAAATTTATAACTGTGGATGCAATGGTAATCGCCAAACGCTTCACTGCCACCACAAAATCCATTGGTTGATTGGTGCGCCGAATAACCCGAATTTTCACGATTTTTTTACCGATAGTTTGTCCAGTTGTACCATGGAAATAGGCAAAGTAGCCAATATTAATAATGAGATTCAAAAGCGAACCAATAATATACATGCCAAGGCTTGATGCTGAACTGGTGCTTCCGGTGAGATTAAAGTTTGCAGTGACACCAATCCCTGTAATGAGATTTATTATAACGCTTGGGATAAGTAAGATCAAAACATCCAAGAAATATGCGCCAAAACGAATACCCCAACTGGCATACATTCCGGCAGCACTAGGCACTGCATAGCCACCTTGGACAAATGGTTGTTGGCCGTAAGGCTGTTGACCATAGGGTTGCTGACCATACGGCTGTTGTGGTTGTTGACCATAGGGTTGCTGACCATACGGCTGTTGTGGTTGTTGACCATAGGGTTGCTGAGGTTGTTGGCCATACGGCTGTTGTGGCTGCTGAGGTTGTTGGCCGTAAGGATTGTTAGGGTCTTGTGGTTGGTATGGATTACTCATAAGGGCGTTCCTTTCAACACAATCAAGGACTACTTACTTCAACTACATCTTCTCTAACGACGACGGCGTTCGCGTTGATCGTCACCATCGCTGACAACAGCGGTCAATACAATACTAATCAACGAAATAACAATCGACCCAAGCAATGCTGTGCCAAAATCTTCTACATAAAATTGTAGACCTAAATCTTGCGAGATTGCCGATGTGAGCATCAGCATCGCCGCATTGATTACAAAGATAAACAAACCGAGCGTCAAAAATACGAGTGGACATGACAAAAGTTTCAGAATTGGCCGAACCAAGGCGTTGATCAAGCCAAAAATCAAACTAACAGCCAATAAGGTTTTAAGATCAATGCTCAGTGGCTGATCAATTGAGCTAACCCCACCACTGATCCCAGGCACTAAATAAACCGTCACAGCAATTGCAATCGCATTAATCAGCCAACGAATAATCAGACTCATACCATGAACCTTCCTATGCCAAACCAATTACTATACAGCTCAGCCAATTATCGCATGCGGCATCAGCCATATCAAGGGTTTGCTAATGGATTACTAATCACAATCGTATTGGCATAGGTTTGATAAGGCGCTAGTTGCAACCCTACGCTCGCGGTTATTTCACGTTGCGGCTGGCGCGGATCGTTGCTGTTGATCTGCACAATGCTGACCGCAGGATGTTGCAACCAACTGATTGCCCCAAAGCCCTTAAGCTGAACCAACACGGTGGCTTGTTGATTGGGCGCGATCGTCAGGCTACTTGGCGTAGCACTCAACCATTGCTGACTACTTGGCTGATTGAGCAATTGCCAATTGTGGGCCGCCAAATATTCATGGCTTTGATGGCAACCCAAAGCCTGCCCAACACTACTATTGGTATGCGTGCCAACTCCCCAGCGGCCTGGAAAGTAGCCCATCGCCCCATAACGATACTCAACCTGCCCACTACGCTCAATAATTAATTGGAAGGTGTAGGTTGGGGCAGCCGTGGGAAGATGTTCTTCTTGCCAGATTGGAACCTGTTCATAACTCGCCACAAACGTATCAGCATCAACCCTTCCAGCACGGATAATGCCACCCTCTGAAGGATCAAGATCAGTCCAGAAGGGGGCAAGCGTGGCATTGGGCAAATTGTTGGCCGGAAAGCAGTTAGCGCTAGGGGCAGCACTCCGCGTTTGATTCAATGAAACCCAGCCATTTGAACTCAGATAAACCTTGTTTGCCAAAGTGCCAAACAATGGCGCACTAAAGCCCAAATCCAAGGCATCGGTATACACTTGGTCATCATCGAGCTTTAATTCGGCCAAGCCAGTTGTATCGTATAGGGCGGTTCTCGGGACTGGGGTAATCTGCCATTCCTGATTTGGCACATGCGGCGAAACGACTAGCGGCTGAGTGCCCGCATTGGTCAAGGTTACCGCAAATGTGCGTTGTTCAGCAAAAGCCAAGCTAGCACTGATCGGCGGAATTTCAGCCAGCATATGCGGAATATCAGGCGTTAATGTCAGCACATTGGTCTGCTGGAGATTTAAATCAACCATCGTAGCCGCTGGATGATAGCCAGTAGCTTGGGTCGAGATCTCATGGCTGCTGGTTGTCAGGGTCATGGTGTAATGGCCGGTTGGATCGGTATAACTAGAAGGCCCGCCACCAATGCTGACCCGCCCATACACCCCACGTCCATGCCACCGATCAACTAATTGGCCGGTAAATTGGCTAGTATTGGCTGCGGCCTCGACGATCAGTTCTAATTCAAAGGTGTTTGTACCTGAACTAGCGACCACCAAAACATTCGCCCGATAGCTCCCCGCTGCGCTGACTTGGCGGGTATCCAAAGTGATCGGAATCGTCACGAGGGTATTCGCTGGAACAAGCAACTGCTCAGGCAAACTCAGCCAAGCCACATCAACTCGTGCCTGACGTACCGCTGCATAGGCATCGGCACTGCCCCAACCATACACATTATTGGGCCGTGCTGTTGGCGCATCGCCACATTGGGCCGAGTAACGCGCTTCGCTTGTGTTCGTCAACAAGGCTTGGGTTGCAGCTAAATCGCCAATATACTGCGGGTTCGCCGACCAAATTAGCGCAGCAATACCGCTCACATGAGGAGCCGCCATCGATGTGCCATCGAGCAAGGCTGTCGATCCATTCGGCCAAGCTGAAGGAACACGCACACCTGGCGCACTCAAATCGGGGTTGGTACGACCATCGCTGGTTGGCCCACGCGAAGAAAAATCGGCGATCAGATTATTAATATCGACAGCACCAACACTGAACACATTGGCATTATTACCAGGTGCAGTGCTCGTATAGCAGCCAGAGCGCCCAAAATTGCCCGCCGCAAACACACTCAAAATGCCTGCTGCATCCCACGCAGTAATATACCCGCTGTACCACGTGCTTTCGCCTGGCCCACCCCACGAATTATTGATGATGTGTGGACGTAAATCGGGCCGCGGATCGCAAGCAATTTGCTGATTGCGTTCGCAGCCAACCCGGGTTGGGGCAAGCATCCATTGGGCACTTCTGATCAAACTCAAGTCATCGCAGGTCAACGCCCCACACGCGCGGGCGGCAATCCAACGAGCGGCTGGTGCAACACCCAAGGCCATGCCCTGCTGGTCATTCGCTCCCACCAAACTGCCCATCGTGTGCGTACCATGGCCCGCCGGATCGGTTGGCAAACGATACTGATACAGCGGATCAAACCAGTTGTAATCATTGCTCAAGCCATTGGCTGACCAACCACGATAATTATTCAGCAAAGCTGTATGGCTTACGGTAACGCCAGTATCAATATTGGCAACCACAATCCCCTGACCACGCACGCCCCAATCAGACCAAACATGGGGCGCATCAACCGCCGCCACCCCCCACGCCACATTCTCAGGCTCAGTTACAAGAGTCGTCGCTACGCTTGGGAGATTAAAAACATGGTTAGCCCCAATGCTAGCAACCGCTGGATGTTGCGCCAGATCCAAGGCCAACTGCTGATCACCCTCAACAATCAAACTATTGACAATCCACAACGATTGTGGGTTGTGGCCTTGCGCCCGTAATGCGTTTAGCAAAGGGGTTTGGCTATGTTGGGCATGGTCAGTCAGGGTTTTGTAGACGTAATCACCACGTGCAGCCCAATCATCAAAGGTGCTGGCCAAGCTCAAATCGGCTTGCTCGGCCAAAAATACCAGCAGCGTTTGCGGCTGGCTCGGAGCATCATGCCAATAGTTTTGTAAATTTGGGTCAATTTTTTGGGGAAAGCTTGGCACAGCCACCCGCAACAACGGATCAGGCTGGCGTTTGGCTTGGGTTGCAGGCCAAGCCTCGTACAACTGAAGCGTGCGTTGAGGCAAGCCACGATTATCGAAGCTTAGGCCGCGATTGGTTACGCTGGCAATTGGCATAACAAACTGAATGGGCAGGGTTGTTCGGGCACTAACCGAGGGTAAAAGGCCAAAAACGAGCAGGCCGATTGTTAAAACGCGCCACATAGCACCACCTCACAGCTACAGCATAAACTGATTAAACCATGAATAAAGATGCAGGGCTATATTCCAATTGGCCTATTTCGAGGGCGGCAACCACACCCAAACTGAGTGTGGCTGCCCAATTTAGAGGTTACCAGCTAACACGGTCGTACCAGGCGCGGTTTGCGAACCACCAGCCGCCTCAATCGTCACCATCACCTGTTGAAAATCGTTGACTTGACTATCAGCGGTGATCACTAATTGAGCATGACCAGCCGCATTCACGGAAAACTGATCGCTTGGAATTGGCTCTTGACCAGCTCGGGCTAGCCAAAATTGGTAAACTTGGCCTTCAGGCAGGGGCGCTAGGCCATCAACCACCAAAACTGCCGTCTGATTGCCAGGCTGCATATACATTGTGCCAACCGCTTTGGGCGATTGCTCAGTAGCTGCCAATTGGCGCGACGTGGTGGTTTGCGCTACCACAAAGGCAACCGCCTGCTCGGCCTTGGCAATTTGCTCGTCGGCCTGCACGCGCCGCAACCGTTCGCTGGCAACTTCGCGTTCAAGCCCAGCCACATTGGTGCGCAATTGATTATTCTCATTACGCAAGCCAATATTCCAACCACCCAAGGCAATGAGCAAGGCCAAAGCCGCAGCCCACGCCAACGAGAGGCGACGAGTCGTAGGACGGGTTATCGGACTAGTCTGCTTGCTAGCACGAGCACGAGCCAACAACTGCTGCTTAACAATTGGCGCTGGTTGAACCCGTGGGGCCGCCAAAGCCAATTGATGGACAGTCCGTTGCAACTGCTGAATTTTCGTGCGCAGCAGTGGATTATTGGCGATTTGAATTTCGACCGATTGTTGCTCATCGAGACTCAAAATGCCAAGTGCATAACCAATCAAGAGTTCTTCTAATTGTGCATCCATCATTCGTTCCACTGTTGTGTACCCAAAAGATCACGCAGTTTCAAGAGACCAAGCCGCACACGCGTTTTGATCGTGCCCAAGGGATTGCCTAATTTATCGGCAATTTCACGTTGAGTCAGCCCACTAAAATAGGCTAGTTCCAACGCTTCACGTTGTTCGGCAGAAAGCGCCTGCATTGCTGAGCGCACAACTGAGCGTTGTTCACCCAACCAGACAACTTCTTCCACATTGGCTTCATCGGCAATCGCCTCAAGCAATGGTCTTTCAGGGTCTTCATAGGCAGCTTGAGGGCGAGCCGCACGACGGCGCAGTTCGTCGATGCTCAAGTTGCGAGCAATGCCAAAAAGCCAAGGGGCACAATTACCACGGCTATTATCAAATGTGCTTGCCCGTTGCCATACTCGCCAAAAAGCCTCTTGGGTAATTTCCTCGGCAATCTCGCGTTGACGCACGATTTTCAAGGCAATCCCCATCACTGTTGCAGCATACCGATCGTAAAGTTGCGATAGCGCCTGCTCATCGCCCTGGGCAATCCGCCGAATTAACACATTATCACCTGGCGGATCACCAGGCATTGGGCGCTGATTATCGTTAATTGGTACTACGTCCGAAGCATCCGAACGGATGGTTGAAGCAGCCCACCATAGCTGAACCTGTTGAACAATTTGGGCAAACCATGAAGGGCTTGAGATGGCTTTAACGTCGCCTAAATCAAATTTTGGTCGTGCAAACACCATTAGTGCCTCAACTTTGGGTGATGAGTACGCGCAGCATTAAACACGAAAATCTGGAATTGGTACTCAGCAACATTTGGTTTCATGATGAATCATTGTATCATACAGATTAAGCATTGCATGGGGCGATTGTACCGCTCCCCTTGTGGCTTGAAACTCGGTGTTATAATTCCCAAACAATACGCATATCTGTGGAGTATCCAATGGCCGCGAATGAACCTGGTCAGGTGACAAGCCCCGAAGATTCATATCAGCGTTTGCGAACCGAGTATGAACGGTTGCAGTTGCTCTATAGCCTCGCTCAACAGTTTGCGACGATGTTAAGTTTACCCAATGTTTTGCAGCATGTGCTCTCAGCCACAACCCGCTTTACCAATGCTGTGCGTGGTAGCATTTTCCTCTATGGCGAGTACGATGAAGTTCAAATGCATTTGCTTTCTGAGCGTTTTCAACAAGCTCGCTTGACTCCTTTTACTAATCGTATTTTACGCGAAGGCTTGGCAAGTTGGGTGCTCAAGCATCGCCAAAGTGCCTTAATCGCCGATACCAATCTCGATGAACGTTGGATCGATTATCCCAGTGATACGTTGGATGTACGCTCAGTGCTGTGTGTGCCGCTTTTGCGTGGGCGACGAGTGCGCGGCGTGCTGACCTTGGTGCATCCTGAAATTGGTTTTTTTACCATGGATGATGAGGCGCTGCTGAATGTGATTGCCCAGCATGCAGCCATGGCGATTGAAAATGCCCAGCTGATCGCTGATATTAATGATGAGCGGCGCAAGTTCGAGGGAGCTTTCACCGCTATGGAAGAAGGCTTGATTTTGGTTGATGGCGATGGTCGGATTCACTTTGTTAATCCCCAAGCCTTAGCCTTTTTTGCGGTCACTCCACCCGTGCCCGAACACCTGAACGAGCTTTCGCAGCAAGTTTTGGGCTTATTCAAAGAGGCCCAACAAACTGGTGATAGTGTGCGTGCCGAGATTGTGCTTGAGCAGAATCCCACCACCGATCTGGCCATCCACATTGCCTACATCCCCATTTTCAGTGAACAAGAAGATTGGTGGACGATCGTGCTCCACGATATTACGCGGCTGAAGGAGTATGATCGGCTCAAAACTCAGTTTGTCGCCAATGCTTCGCATGAATTGCGCACGCCTTTGGCCAATATTAAGTTGTATGCCCGGTTGGCCCAGCAAGTCAAAGCTAAAACCAAGTTACCTCAATATCTCGAAACTATTGCGAGCGAAGCAGGCCGCTTGGAAGCAATCGTTGAAGATTTGTTGACCCTGACCCGCTTGGATAGCGGCTTGATGCATAGTAGTCCTGAATGGGTTGATATTATTGAATTGTTGCGCAACTTAGCCCAAACCTATCGCCCGCTGGCCGAAGCGCGGGAACAACGCTTGATTTTTCAAGAATGTACCAGCAATTTGCCCAAGCTTTGGTTAGCCCCCGATCAATTTATGCGGGTGGTCGTGAACTTGCTAAGCAATGCCCTAAAATTCACACCAACTGGCGGCACAGTCACGCTATCGGTTGATCGCCAAACCCAAGCGGGGCAGGCTGGCACGCTTATCACCGTAGCCGACACTGGGCCAGGCATCGCACCTGAACATCAGCAACGCTTATTTGAACGTTTTTATCGCGGTAGTAACCCAACCGAGAGTGGTAGCGGTTTAGGTTTAGCCATTGTGCGTGAGTTGTTGGCCTTGATGGGAGGCACAATTTCGGTAGCCAGCACCGTTGGTCAAGGTTCGCAATTCACCTGTTGGTTGCCCTTAGAACAACACACTCACACCGCATGATTACTCAATTAATCGTAATTTTGTTCGTAAACTCTCACCCCTAGAGTGGATATGCATTGTCCATTTTTTGACCGTTTTCGCATCTGTTCTGAAGAAGGAGTACCCCATGCGGATCCTGATTGTTGATGATCATCCGGTGTTTCGGGAAGGGGTACGTGCCCTGCTCGAAACCCACGATGAGATGGAAGTTGTTGGCGTGCTTGGGCATGGGCGCGACGCTGCCGTAGTTGCTAAAGATCAATTTGTTGATGTGGCCTTGCTCGATGTGAGCTTGCCCGATATGCCTGGCTATGAAGTTTGTCGCTCCATTGTGGAAGCGTCGCCACGCACTCGCGTGTTGATGTTGACCGCCAACGACACCAACGATGTGATTCGCCAATCGCTGGCCGCTGGGGCTGCTGGCTATGTGCTCAAAACCGAAGATCCCTCACGCTTGATCAGCCACATCAGTGCAGTTGCTCAAGGTGAAACAGTTTTGGCTGGCCCAATTGCTCAAAAAGTTGTGCGCCAACTATTGGAAGGCCCACAGCCAACCGTCTCGACCAAAACCAACGATGCCCTGAATGCCTTGACCGAACGCGAACGCCAAGTCTTTTTCTTGGCAGCCGAAGGGCGGCGCAACAGCGATATTGCTCAGCAATTAATTCTGAGCGAAGAAACAATTAAAACCCACTTGCGCAATATTTATAGCAAATTAGGTTTAGGCAATAAAGCTGAATTACGCTTGTTCGCGGTGCAAGCTCGCCTCGCACCACCCCAAATCTAAGCTAAAATTCCCACAATCGAGGGATAAAACAGGGCTTGGACGTGGAGATCAGTTCATGCTAAGATGAAAATCATTGCAATTGACCCTTGTGGTTTGAGTACACACTTATGAATGAGCACGCTCCACAACGATTTGTCCGTGATCCGGCGATTGTTACCCGTAGCATTGGGAGTGAAACGGTGTTGGTGCCTGTGCGACCAAACACCGCTGCCCTCAATGCTATTTTTGCCCTTAACGAGACTGCCGCGCTGGTTTGGCAAGCTTTGGCTACACCCCAAAGTCTAGCCGAATTGATCGACCTCGTGTGTGCTGAATACGATGTTGAGCCTCGGGCCGCCCAAGCCGATCTGATTCCGTTGTTGGAATCGATGCTTGAGGCCGCTGTTATTCAGGAGGTTGCCTAAGCATGGAATTATGTGCTGAAACCAACGATGCGGCGTTCAATGTTCGATTAGCAGCTTTAGGTCGCGTGCCGGTCTCGATGTCGTTCGAGTTAACCGAGCGCTGCAATTTAAATTGTCAGCATTGCTATATCAACTTACCAGTTAATCACCAAGCTGCCCGCCAACGTGAGCTTTCGACCGACGAATGCAAACGGCTTTTCGACGAAATGGCAGCAGCTGGCACGCTTTGGTTGCTGCTGACTGGCGGCGAAATTATGGTGCGGCGCGATTTTGAAGAGCTGTATCTCTACGCTCGTAATCTTGGCTTTGTGATTTCGATCTATAGCAACGCCACCATGATCACGCGCCAACGCGCCGAATTTTTGAGCCAATACAAGCCCCATTTGGTCGAAGTAACCTTGTATGGAGCCACCGCCGAAACCTACGAAACCGTAACCCGCGTGCCTGGCTCGTTTGCCAAGTGTATGCAAGGTTTGGCGCTGTTGGCCGAATATGAGATTGATGTGGTGCTCAAAACCGTCTTGCTCAACATCAACTCGCACGAATTTTTGGCAATGAAGGCCGTTGCCGAGCACTATGGCTGGGATTTCCGCTACGATGGCATGATTCACCCACGCTTGAATGGCGATCGTTTTCCCACCACCTTGCGGCTTAGCCCCGAAGAGCTGATCGAAATTGAAAAACTCGATCCACAGCGGGTTGAAGAATGGCAAGATTACTGCAACGGGTTTTTGGGCTACCAAATGAAGGGTGGCGAAAAAACCTTCACCTGTGGCGCTGCCAATAAATCAGGCCATGTCGATGCCTATGGGATGGTCAGCCCGTGTATGATTACCCGTACCCGCGCTGTCGATTGGCGAGCAACCAATTTTATGGAAGTCTGGGATGGCTACTTGGCCGATGTGCGCGAAACCCGCAATACCGAAGCCACTGCCTGCCACTCCTGCGAAATGTCTTTGGTCTGTACCAATTGTCCAGGTTGGTCGGCCTTAGAACGTAACACGTTGGAAAATCGCCCCATTGAATGGGTGTGTGATAGTACGAAGGCGCGAGTTTCTGCTTTTGCCGAAAATGCCGACCGTTGGATCAATAATGCAATTTGTCTAGAGGTTCGCTAACCTCATACCGGGAGGATGTCTCATGGCACAACAATCATCAAGCCAGCCCGAGCGCAAGCCACACAAAGCCTATGTCAAACCAACGATCGAAACGGTTGGCTTGCGGATCAAAGAAGATGTGTTGGCGGTTTGTCGCACGACCAGCAGTGCTACATCGGGCGCAAATTGTAAAATTACCCCCTGTTTTACCTAAGCGTTATTTTCACCATGGTTATGCTTACAATTGGCGGTTGTCGGTTGGCGCTTGATCTGCCAACGTGGCCAGCAATGGTCGATCAACAATTTCAAACCACCAACACAACCGCCGATCTGACGATTCTTAGCTGTGCTGCCGCTGACCGCTACCCGCTTGGTCAGCGGCTTTTTCAGGCCGATCAAGTTTGGGCGCTCTGGCAATCTGCGCATGTTCGCAGCATCGTTGGCCACCCACCAACCCATGCTGAGCCATTATGGGTGTTGCAACAAACCGCCAGCGATACCTGGTTGTTAAGCCATGATCCCAGCATTAGTGCCGCCGAAGTGCTGTTCGATTACCCCGCTTTGCAGCTGATTTTGATCGAATGGCTCAGCGCCAATCAAGGCGGCTTATTGCATGCTTGCGGCTTGATCGATGGCGAACAAGGTTTGCTCTTGGTTGGTCCTCCAGGTGTGGGCAAATCGACTTCAGCTCGTTTATGGCATAGTGCTGGAGCCTGCATTTTGAGCGACGATCGAGTGATTGTGCGCTGGCAAAATGAGCAACTTTGGGCTTATGGCACACCTTGGTATAGCAGCGCTGGCTTGATCGCAGCCCAAGCTGCCCCAGTTCGGACGATTTGCTATCTCAGCCATGGTCCAGCCAACCAAGCGATCAGTTTGAGCAGTGGTCAGGCCTTGCGCCATTGGTTGCCAGAGCAATTTCTGCCCTTGTGGAATCCAATCGCGCTTGATCAGGCCTTGCAAGTTGCCGATTATGCTACCAGCAAGCTGGACCAATGGCACTTGGCGTTTGTGCCCGATTCTGAGGTAATTAGCTATGTGCGCCAACAGCTTGGCTGAACGAGTGCTGAGTGCCGCCGAGGCCTATGATTTGGCGCAGATCGTAGCGCAGGCTGGTGGGCAATTACAGCTTCAAGTCGCGGGCCGCAGCATGCATCCCATCTTGCCCGACCAAACGTTAGTAACAATTGCAGGCTTGCCCAATCGTATCCCACTCGGCAGCGTGGTTTTGGCCAAAGTTGGTCAACGGGTGGTCATTCATCGCTTGCTTTGGCGTAAACAAGCACACTATTTGATTGCTGGCGATGCCTGTCCCTATTTCGATGGCTGGATCGAACGCTCGGCAATTGTGGCTCAAGCAGTAACCTGGCAGGCTGCCGAAAAATCATTGAGCATGAATAACGGGTGGCGTTGGTATCAATGGAGTTTGGCATGGTTGCGCCATGCACGGCGTTGGTTAATTCATCATTTGAGGTAAGTATGCTACAACGTTGGTTAATTGGCTGTTTGGTTGTGTCGCTGATGTTGATTCGACAGCCCGTGATTGCCCAAATTACCACGGCGACACTCACGCTACAACGCCACGATCAGCAACTGCATATCAACGTGCAATTACCCAAACCAACCCTGCAACCCAATAGCATCAACATTGCAGGCTGGCAAAATGATGCCACACCTGATCAGCCGGCCTTGCCGCGTTCAAGCCACTGGTTAGTTGTGCCAGCAGGCTACCAACTCAGACTAAAATCGGTTAATCCTCAACAACTACAACACTATCAGCAACAACTTAGCCTCACTCCTAGCAGTGGTTGGCAGGTTGATCCACTCGCGCCAAGCAAGGCCATAGCGCTAAGCGCACCAAGTGTAGCCGTCAAACAAGCCCAATATCCAACCACATGGGCCAACCTTGGTCAGAGCGTCCAAGTGCGGGAGCAACAACTTGTGCCATTAACTATTTTCGGGGCGCAATGGCAACCAAGCAAACAGCAAATAGTTGTACCAAGCTCAATCGACATAGCGCTAGAATTTGTGGCAAGTACCGAGCAACCCAGCTTGCGAGCTGATCCATTTTGGAACGAACTGCTACGTCAGCAAGTGCTCAATCCCAGCGATCTACAAAATCCAGCATTACGCCCAGCCTTTGCCACAACCACGCCAGTAACCAATGGAGTGCGAGTGAGTTTTGCCAACCCAGGCATCAGCGAAATTCGTTGGAGCGATTTGCAGGCGGCGGGCGTGCCAAGCCAATGGCTCAATCAATCGGCTAATTTACAACTATGGCAAGGGCGCAATCAACTGCCACGGTTGCTGACTGCCACGGGCATGATTTTTTATCTACCGCCCTACAATCGTGATCAAAGCCTGCAAGGGAGCGTGATTGTGCGCTGGAATGGACAGCAACCAGGCAATGTGTTGGTTAGCGAATCAGTCAATTCGGCCAACCCAAGCCTGAGCTACTATAGCGAGACCTTGCGCTTGGAAGAACAAAAACTCTATCTGAGCGCCTTTCCGGCCAGCGGCACAAATCGTTGGTGGTGGCAATATTGGTATAGCCCAGGCTCCGGCCAAAGCGCTCAGCCCTTGCAAATTAATTGGAATTTGGATAATGCAACTCGCTTCGATCAGCCAGCCCGCTTGCGGTTGCGCTTGCATGGCGGCAAGCTTGGCAATCGGCATCAAGCCGAAATTCGCCTGAACAATCGTTTGCTCACAACCGTCACAATAACCGGCTTTCAACTGCTTGAGTCAACGATTAACCTGCCAAGTGGCTGGCTTAGCGCAACCAACCAACTCACAATTACCCCAATGAGTACCGAGCGCGAAACCAGTTTTCTCGATTGGGTTGAGCTAGATTACCAGCGTCAAGCGCAGGCAGTTGCGGGCCAATTACAATGGTCAAGCAGCCAAGCCAACCAAAGCATTAGCAATATCATCAGCGAAAATCCGTTGCTATTCGATGTGCAAACGCCCTTGGCTCCGCGCCGCTTGATTGGCTGGAATTTGCAGCAAGGCCAATTAAGCTGGCAAACCAGTGGCAATCGCCGCTACCTTGTGCAGAGCCAACGCCAAACACCGTTGAGCAGCGTTTGGTTTAGTCAGCCCGATTTGAGCAGCACCAGCCAGCAAGCCGATTATTTGCTGATTAGCTATAACCCAGCCAACTCCTCGAGCTGGAGCGATGCACTGCAACCATTGATTACCCAACGCGCCAGCCAAGGCCTCAAGCCATTATTAATTGATGTGCAGCAGATTTACGATCAATTTGGCGATGGGCGGGTTGATCAACAGGCGATCGCTGATTTTATCAAGTATGCCTATCATAATTGGCAAGCACCAGCGCCTAGTTTTGTGGTGTTAGTTGGCGATGGCACGGCAGATCCGCACGATTATGCTGATATTATTGGACAACCCGTGACCAATTTTATTCCACCCTATTTGGCCGATGTTGACCCGTGGTTGCGCGAAACAGCCGCCGACAATCGCTATGTAACGGTTGCTGGCAACGATACTTTGCCCGATTTGTTCTTGGGGCGCATTCCAGCGCGTTCGCTGAGCGATGTTGAACATGTAGTTGCGAAAATATTAAGTTACGAAGCCACGCCCAGCAACGCCGATTGGCTGAACAAGCTGTTGTTTATCGCCGATGATCCAGATGTATCGGGCGATTTTCCGTGGCTTTCAAATGAGGTGGTGGAAATTTTACCGCCAACGGTTGATGATCAGCAGTTGTACTACACAGCGAATACCAATCTGACGAATTTTCGGGCAGAAATCGTTAATCAGATCAATAATGGTCAATTTTTGGTCAATTATGTTGGCCATGCGGGCATCGATGTTTGGGCTGATCCGACGATTTTCAACCAGCAATCGGTGGCAAGTTTAAGCAATAGCGCCTTGCCGTTGATGCTCTCGTTGAGTTGCTATGCTGGCCATTATCAACAAAATGACCTTGAATCGTTGGCCGAAATGCTGGTGTTGCAGCCTGAGCATGGAGCAGTTGGTATGTGGGCGGCTAGTGGTTTGGGCATCGCCCATGGCCACGATTACCTGAATCGTGGGTTTGTAAACTCGATTATCAACGATGGTTGGCGCTTGGTTGGGCCAGCAACAATTCAAGGCAAGCTTGATTTAGCAGCGGCCAATATCTCGCCCGATTTGCTCGACACCTTCAGCTTTTTTGGTGATCCGGCCTTGCGTTTGCCCTTACCAACCAACAATGCTTGGCAACCACAGGCCGATTATTACGAAGTTTTGCAATATTCACAGGCTAATCGGCTAACTCCATTGGCGAATGATCAAGCCGATTTTAGCCAAATTATCAGCCTTGAACAACCACAACATGGCCAAGTATGGCTCGATGCAGATCAACGCAGCGTTCGCTACACGCCTGATCCCGTTTATAATGGGCTTGATTCATTTAACTATCAGGTGCGCAATTTGAGCTTGAATCAAACCCTAAGTGCGACAGTGACGATTAGCGTAACCGCGATTGCGCCGCAGCTTTACCTACCATTGACCATCGCAGATTATTAAGAATTTGCTTTACAACCAGCGGGCAAAATAAGGCTTTAATGCGATATGTAGCCTTTTAGTCCTATTGCACAATTGTAAAGAGAGCTATATAATTTGCGCCATTCTAGGGATGATTGAAGCATATAGAGTACGAGTTTGTAGTGGTACAACCGCCAACCATCGATTCGACACACGACGATTTGGGCTTGCTTCAAGAATTGCTGGCAGCACCACCACCAGTGCGTTCGTCATTGCATCGGCCAGCCCAACTCCGTTCGCTCAAAGAAGAGCGGAAAACTGCACTTCAGGGTTATCGTTTCCGTGGGGTGCTTGACGCTATTTTAGTGCGCTCGGAACGTTTGTTGATTGTTGGGGTAATCATCTTTTTTGGTTATTGGGTGGTCAACATCTACGGACGCGATTGGTGGTATGCTCGTAACAATCCGGCGGCTCCAGCAGTGGCTTGGGAAGCACTCGCACCAGGAGCTAGTGCCGCTGAACTTGATCGAGTGCTAGGCCAACAATTACCAGTGATTGCACCCGCCATCAGCGCGGCTGCACCCGATTATCTTGTGCCTGCTCAGGCGTTTATCTTGCCACCTGCATCGCCAACCCCAACGCCTGATCCCATGAGCTTTGTTCCCAAACGGATGATCGTGCCAACAATGGAGCTTGATAGTCCGGTGCGTGAAGTTTTTCTGCGCGATGGCATTTGGGAAGTTGCCGATTATGCTGTGGGTTATCATCATGGCACGGCCTTACCAGGCAAAGGGAATAGCGTTTTTGCGGGGCATGCAGGGATTCGCGGTAGTGTTTTCGCCCGCCTGAATGAACTTCAGATTGGTCAAGATATCTACGTCGAAACTGCCGATACCCGTTATCATTATCAAGTCCAGACAATTCAACAAGTTTGGCCAAACCAAGTCGAAGTTATGTATCCAACCGAGCAAGCAATTATCACCATGATCACATGTACCGCTTGGGACACCCAGCGGTTGGTAGTTAAGGCTCGGCTGATTGATCAGGCAGCGCTCTCCTCTTAATTGCGGAGGCAATAGATCGAGGGGTTTCGCATGAAATCTTTTTTTCGTCGGCAACGCCCGACATCCCTCCGCGAACGAGGTAAAGGCAAAGTTCGCTGGACAATCTGGGAGTTAACAGCGCTGGTTGTTAGCATCGTTATGATGGCAACCCCTTTGTTAGCTGCGATTAGCAGTGCTATTTTTCCATTTAATGCTCAGGCGCAAGCCACGATTCGGCCAACGTCAGCAGCAACACCGGTTACGCCGTTACCACCAACCGCCACCCAGACCTATCCGGTGCCAACCGAAACACCGCTTGTCACGCCGTGTCCAACGTTTGAGCCAACCGAAACACCAACCGAAACCGCCACAACCTATCCTACACCTGGCACACCTGGCACACCGACCGATACGCCAAGTGTCACGGATACGCCAACGACAATTATTACGTCAACCAATACACCAGCTGTGACCGATACGCCGAGCGTCACCGACACCCCAAGTGTGACAGACACGCCGAGCGCACCAACGGCTACGACGATCATCACACCAACTGAAACCAGTGTTGTAAGCCCAACGATACCCCGTGGTGGGATGAGTGGAAGCACGCGTTTGCATCGGCCTTTAGCCCAAACGCCTGATCCATGTGCAACACCACCAACGATTGTCATTCCACCAACCGATACCATTCCACCTGATGAAACACCAACGGGCACAATCACTGGTCCGGTTACACTGACCCCAGCAACGCCAACCATTGATTGTTTGGTTGCAAGTTGTACGCCAGTTCCAACCCTACCAACTGATATTGCCACGGCAACCGAAACCACCTTGCCAGCCGATGAGCCAATCGCGGTGGGCAAGAGTAGTTCGCGGGCGCTCGTGCAGCCTGGCGAAACATTTAGTTATATCATCACGGTAAGTTTCCAAGATAATGGCGATGGGCAAACTTCGCGCTCAGTCAGCATTAGCGACCCATTACCAAGCCAGGTAACCTTTATTGCAGTTCAACAACTTGGCACAGCGACCTGCGTTGGTGGCACAACCGTCAACTGTAATGGGACGGTCAGTGCAGGTAACCCAATTGTGGTCACGATTCAAGTCCAAGTTAATGCCAGCGTGGCATTGGGCACGAATATCGTTAATATCGTTAGTGCCACGGCGGCCAATCGCACGTTGCAAGCAAGCGATACCGTGATTGTGCCTGATACCTTACCAACCAGCACGCTTGGCACAGCTGGCCCAAGCTTCACGCCAATTGTTGTGACCAATACACCAATTACGCCAATTGTGACCAATACTCCGATTACGCCAATTGGTGTAACCAATACTCCACCTACCAGCACACCAGTCACACCAATTGGTGCAACCAACACACCTGGTGGCTCAACCAGCATACCTGTTACGACTGGTCCAAGCAATACGCCACGGCCAAACCAGCCGAGCAATACGCCACGGCCAAATCAGCCGAGCAATACGCCACGGCCAAACCAGCCGAGCAATACGCCACGGCCAAATCAGCCAAGCAACACACCACGGCCTGATATTACGCCAGTGCCAGCAACCAATGTGCCTGTTGCCACGGTTGTTCCACCAAGCAACCCAAGCGCAACGCCACGCCCAGGTGTGCCAGTGCCTTCGGCAACTCAGCGCCCAGGCGGTGGTTCAAATCCAAGTGCAACGCCACGGCCAGGCGCACCAGTGCCTTCGGCTACCAATGCACCAGCTGGCAGCCAACCAACCAATGCACCCGCGCCAGCTACAGCAACGCCAACCAATCCAGCTGGCTTCGTCACCGATCCAATCGTGACTGGCTTGCAGTTCCAAAAGAAGAGCGATTGGGGCAGCCGCTTTGCAGGCGAAAGTTTGATTTACACAATCACGATTATCAGCCCAACTAATTCGTTGAATGCTGGTACGATGCGTGATGTCGTGGTGGTTGATCAATTGCCAAGCAACTTGGAAACCAATGGCCCAATCAAGGTCAGCGACCAAAATGCACGGGTTGAACAACAAGGCAACCAAATTACCGTGCGGGTCGGGGTCTTGCCAGCAGGCCAAACCTTGACAATCATGATTCCAGTCAAGATCAAAGATGGTGTGGCTGCTCAAACGCGGATCGTCAACCAAGCTCAGTTGAATTTCACTGGCTTGGCCCAGCCAATCTATTCGAATATTTCGAGTGTTTTGGTGGTCGGCGAAGCTCCTGCAGTCAGCGCCACAGCAGTTCCTAAGGGCAATGTCGGCGGCGGTGCTGCAACTGCCAACCCAGCAACCGTCACGCCAAATACTGGCATTGGCGGCGGCCAAGGTAGTGGCGATGGCACTGGCGCAACCGATGTTGGGGTTAGCAACCCAGCTACGAATATGGGTATTCCAGCAGCAGGCTTTGTGCTCTTCGCCCTGACGATGTTCGTTCACGTTATACGGGTTCGCCGCGAAATGACGCGGATCTAAACGACAATTTCAACCAAACCAAAACCCCGCTCACGTGAGCGGGGTTTTGGTTTTAGCTTATTTAATCAATACTTGGCGATCATGTTCAAATTGCCAATCGCTGAGCGCTTCCAATTCAACTTCTAAGCGTGGATGTAACGGGTCAATCCGTTTGACCAGATGAATATCGACAACCCGATTATCGTTAATTCCAAGGCTGGTGCAAATACTATCTTGGGTTATTTTGAGGCCGCCATCGAGATCGCGGCGCAGCGGCGTTTCAAAATAGAAATCGAGGAATAGCGCAATATAACCTTGATGAGCTAGCGCCAGAAATTGCTCCGAGATCGTATCGCGTTGTTGTAAAAGCGCTAGTTGGCGTTTGACTTGACGTTTGAAAGCTTGGGCTTCGCGGCTGAGCACACGGCGATTACCAACCGTCACATATTGGCTGTTGATTGATGGTGGTAATGGCAAACTAAATTGAACAACCACATGCCCCTCCAAACAACATCAAATGCAAACACAAGCTTAGTATAGCACATGCTTGCCAAACATTTGTGTTATTTGATTAAAAATTTAATCGAATAGCCTAAAAAGCTTTGACTTATCGCCTAGAATATGCTATAGTTGGCAAGCCAACACCCTAACGCTGATGAGGTCGCGTTTAGGGCTTTGTTGTGTTTTGATGTCCTTTTTTGGAAGGAGCCTCCTATCAGAGACAAGCTACGAATCAATAATCGGATTCGCGTGCGTGAAGTGCGTCTGATCGACGAAAACGGGAACCAAGTTGGGATCATCACGACCCGTGATGCACTCGACATGGCACATGACCGCGATCTCGACTTAGTTGAGGTTGCCCCGAATGCTAGCCCGCCGGTTTGCCGCCTTATGGATTACGGCAAGTACCGCTACGAGCAAACCAAGAAAGAACGCGAAGCCCGCAAGAATCAAAAACAGGTCGAACTGAAAGAGATTCGCATGCAGCCGCGCACCGACACCCATGACTTGCAGGTAAAGGTGAACAATGCTCGCCGTTTCCTCGAAGAAGGGCATAAAGTGAAGTTCTCGGTACGTTTCCGTGGGCGTGAAATCACTCACCCTGAAATTGGCCGCGAAATGCTCGAGCAAATTGCCGAGGATTTACGCGATCATGGGGTGCTTGAGCAAAAACCCACGCTCGAAGGTCGGGCCTATTCGTTGATCATGGCCCCATCACCAAGCAAAACGCAGCCTGCGAAACGTAGCGATAAACCGGCTCCACCATTATCATCATTAGGAGATATTGATTTCGATGCCGAAGATGAAGACCAACAAGCAGGCCAAGCGCCGCTTTAAAATCACTGGCACCGGTAAGATTATGCGCACCAAGGGTGGCAAAAGCCACTTCCGCCGCCGCAAATCAACCCGTGTCAAGCAGGCTCTCGATAAGATGTTCCCAGTGAGCCCATCAGACGTGAAGCGTCTGCAACGCTCATTGCCTTACGGCCTGAAGTAGTTCGCCCGTCGGAAAATTGATGCTGGTTAGTAGCGGGATCAGGGTTACAAGCTTTGCAATGCTCCTGTACCGTCTCGCCAGCATTTTGTCTGTACTCAATTTGGAGGTATCTCGATGGCACGTATCAAACGTGGCATTATGACGCACAAGCGTCACAAGAAGCTTTTGAATCAAGCCAAGGGTTTCCGCGGCAGCCGTTCTCACAACTATAAAACCGCTCACGAAGCAGTGATGAAGGCGCTTGCCTACGCATATCGCGACCGCCGCAACCGCAAACGCGATTTCCGCCGCTTGTGGATCGTGCGGATCAACGCTGCTGCTCGCTTGAATGGTTTGAGCTATAGCAATTTGATCAATGGCTTGAACAAGGCTGGCATCGTGATCGATCGCCGCCAATTGGCCGACTTGGCTGTCCGCGATGCTGCCGCTTTCACGGCAATTGTCGCTCAAGCTAAGCAAGCTTTGGCCTAGTTCAAGGCATGGTGCTGTGTTGATCGACCTCATTACCAGCACTGCTAATCATCACGTTAAATACCTGCGTTCGTTGTTGCGTTCCCGTAAGGATCGTCATAGCGAACGCAGGTTTGTTGTTGAAGGGGTGCGCTTGGTTGGCGAAGCGCTCAATTTTGCCACACCAAGTTTGTTGCTCTATGTGCCTGAGCAGTTGGCAAGCACCGAACGCGGCCAGCAGTTGCTCGATCTCATTGCTCAATTGCCCAATGCTTTTGCAACAACCCCAGCAATCTTGGCTGGACTCAGCGATGTTGAGACCCCTCAAGGCATCATCGCGGTTATCCCAATGCCTCAATTCACCAGCCAATCAGCCTCATTAATCTTGATGCTCGATGGCGTGCAAGATCCTGGCAATGTTGGCACGCTGTTGCGCTCAGCCGAAGCCGCTGGCGTTGGCCAAGTGTTGTGTTTACCAGGCACTGCCGATGTGTGGAGTCCCAAAGTTGTGCGCTCAGGTATGGGCGTGCATTTTCGGCTACCCATCGTCGATGGCTTAAATTGGGAAACTGCCTTGCCGCTGATTGAGCATTGCCAACAACGCTTCGCGGCGGTGCAAGATTCACCCTTATCCTATGATCAGGCTGATTTGACCCAACCAACTGTGTTGATTATCGGCAATGAAGCTAACGGCGTTTCGGCCACCACCCTCAGCTATTCCAGCACCATCACCATCCCCATGCTTGGCTCGCTCGAATCGTTGAATGCTGCGGTTGCCGGCAGTGTGTTATTATTCGAGGCCGCCCGCCAACGCCGAGTAAAGTAAAAAGTCAGAAATCAAAAGGCAAAAAGCTCAATTAATGCAGTAGAGCAAGGGTTATAGACTTCATCCAAAATTCTCTGCGCCGCTGCGTTAAAAAATTATTCTCCAAAGTACCCCAAGTACAGGGTTTAGCCACAGACGAGCACAGATTTATTTGATTATTTGGCTATTGGCTGTTTGTAATGGGTCATTGGGTTAACAACCAGTTCTAGCATGCCCTCACCCCAACCCCTCTCCCACAGCGGCGGGCGAGGGGCGTTCAACCGTTCATAATGGGATGGTTCCCTATCGCCTCGCATGCGGGAGAAAGGCAGCGGTTGCCACCCTCATAAACAATTACGGCTATTGGCTTTTGTTGTTTGACTTCTGCCTTTTGATTTCGCCTTCATCCCTCATAATTAAAAAAAGCTCCTCGCCCGCCGAAGCAAGCAAGGAGCTGGGATTCATCTATGCTCAAACATTTAGAGCAAGAGCTTGAATGGGTTTTGCAGCAAGTTCTTGAGTTCAACCAAGAACTGGGCAACGCTTGCTCCATCAGTGGCGCGGTGGTCAGCTGAAACCGTGACATTCATCAATTGACGAATCACAATTTCACCATCGCGGACAACTGGAGTGGCAATTGTGCTGCCAACTGCCAAAATTGCGCTTTGGGGTGGCGTGATAATCGCGATGAAGTTGGTGACATCGAACATCCCCAAGTTGCTGACGGTAAACGTGCCGCCTTGGAGATCGTCGAGGCCAGCTTTGCCATCGCGGGTGCGGCCAATCACATCGCGCATTTGGTTGGAGATTGCGCCGAGGCTCAAGCTATCGCAGTTGCGCACGACTGGAGCCAACAAGCCAGCATCGGTTGCTACAGCCACGCTGATGTGAACATCTTTGTGAACCAACAACTTATCGCCAGCGAAGGTCGAGTTGAGTGCGGGGAACTTCTTCAAGGCGATAGCACAAGCCTTCAGCAACAATTCAGTCACTGAAAGTTTGCCACCATGAGCTTCACGCAACTTAGGCAACAAGGCTTGAATCGCATCCATTTCAATCGTTGAAGTAACGAAGAATGGTGGCACTTGTTGTTGGCTTTCGACCATGCGCTTGGCAGCGGTTTGGCGTAAGCGCGAGAGTGGCTCCTCGGTGTAGACCGAATTTGGTGCTGGTGGCGCGAAGATCAAGCCAACTGGTGCTGGCACTGGTGATGCAACTGGAGCCGCTTGTGCAGCAGCTGGCGCAGCGGCTGGGGTAGCAGCAGGTGCAGCCTTTGGTGCAACGGCAGCAGCCAATACATCGGCCTTAACAATTCGGCCATCAGGGCCAGAACCCTTGAGGCCAGCCAAATCTACGCCGCGTTGTTCGGCCAAACCGCGAGCAGCTGGAGTTGCAAACAAGCGCCCAGTGCTGGTTGCCGGAGCACTGGCTGCTGGTGTAGCCTCAACTTTTTCTGGTTGAGCGACCACGGCAGGAGCCGGCGGAGCGGCCTCGCCACCCTCGCCAACTGCTGGAGCATCGCTGGAAGGCGTAACGCTGGCATTGGCTGCTTCGGCCTCGTCATCGCCTGAGCCATCGTCAATTTCGGCGATTGGCGCACCAACTGGCACGGTTTCGCCTTCGTTGACCAAGAACTTTAAGATTGTCCCAGCCTCAAAAGCCTCGATTTCAATCGTGACCTTATCGGTTTCGACTTCAGCAATTGGTTCACCACGCGAAACCTCATCGCCTGGCTTTTTCAACCATTTGGCCAAAGTACCTTCGACCATATCGTAGCCCATTTTGGGCATTTCTAGTTTCTTCGCCATCGTGACCTCGTGTGTTGGTGGTTTGGCAACAAGCTTAGAATTCACGAAACCGTTTTCTTTAGCCTGCTGCCAAGCCACCCAACCTCAACTACTGCTGCCGAATCTTTTGGGTCTTGCCTGCCAGCACATTCTTGACTGCTTGAATGACTGAATCGGCATTGGGAACCACATGGGCTTCCAAGTTTTTGGCATACGGCATTGGCACTTCGTCAAAGCCCACGCGCCAAATTGGAGCATCCAAGTGATCAAAGCCTTCGGTATACAAGCGAGCGGCAATTTCCGAGCCAACACCAACTGATGTCCACTCTTCGGTGGCAATTACAGCGCGGTTGGTTTTGCGGAAACTTTCCAAGACTGGCTCCATATCGAGCGGACGAATGGTGCGCAAGTCAACCAAGGCTGCATCGATGCCTTCGCTTGCCAAGGTTTCAACGGCTTGTTGGCAGTAAGGAATCATGCGGCCATAGCCCACAATCGTCACATCTTTGCCATCGCGCAACAAGTTCGATTTGCCAATCGGAACGGTGTAGCTTTCTTCTGGCACTTCGCCCTTGATGTTGTAGATCCCAGTGTGTTCGATGAAAATCACGGGATCGGGATCTTCGATCGCGGCCTTCATCAAGCCTTTGGCATCGTATGGAGTGCCAGGCACAACCACTTTCAAGCCTGGCATGTAGGCATAGTAGTTATCGAAGGCTTGCGAGTGGGTGGCGCTCAATTGACCATAGCCATTGGGCATGCGGAACACGATTGGGCAGGTAAATTGACCACCGAACATATAGTGCAATTTAGCAGCGTGGTTGATAATCATATCCAGCGCCAAAATTGCAAAGTTGGTGGTCATCATTTCCACGATCGGGCGCAGGCCGTTCATCGCAGCGCCGATGCCTAAACCAGCATACCCAGCTTCAGCAATTGGCATATCTTTGATGCGTTCGGGGCCGAATTCTTTTTCAAACCCTTTGGTGACACCGTAAGCGCTATCGTAGTGAACAACATCTTCACCAATGATAAACACCCGTGGATCGTTGGTCATTGCTTCGCGCAATGCTTGGCGCAAGGCTTCCGAGTAGGTTATAACGGGCATTGATATCTCCTTAGAGCGGCTTCGAATAGATTTCGGTCCATGCTTCGCTCAGGTCTGGGGCAGGGCTTTCTTCGGCAAATTGCACCACTACATCCATTTCCTTTTCAACTTCTTTATCGATTTGCTTGGCTTGTTTTTCAGTCAACAAGTTTTGATCGATCAGTTTTTGCTTGAGCAAAGCAATTGGGTCGCCGGAACGCCGAGCATTAATATCGTCGCGAGTTCGATACATTTGAGGGTCGGCAGCCGAGTGACCACGGAGACGATAGGTCATCGCTTCTAAGAAATATGGGCCTTCGGTGCGGGCATGGTTGACGGCGTAAAGGGCGCGAGCACGCATTTCTTCAACGTCGTTGCCATTCACCCGTTCGCCAGGCATAAATGGCGAAGCTTTTTTGTGAATTTCGGTGACCGAGGTGTGCACGCTGAGCGGCGTACCCATGGCAAATTCGTTGTTTTCGCATAGGAAAACGATTGGCAATTTATATAATGCGGCCATACTGACGGCTTCGTAGAATTCGCCGCCATTGGTTGCGCCATCGCCAAAGAAACACATGACAACACCATCTTGATCAGCTTGGCCAAGCACTTCGCGCTTGTATTTGATCGAGTAGGCAATCCCCATGGCCAACAGCAAGTGGGCACCAACGATGGCGTAACCGCCCCAGAAATTTTTATTTTTATCAGCAAAGTGCATTGAGCCGCCTTTGCCTTTACCGGTGCCAGTGCTGCGGCCAAACAATTCAGCCATCAGAGGTTTGGGTTCCAAGCCACGAGCAAGGGCGTGGCCATGGTCGCGATAGTGAGTGACTAAATGATCTTGTGCTTTCAAGGCACCAATCGCACCAACCGCGACTGCTTCTTGCCCAACATATAAGTGCAAGAAGCCGCCGATCCGAGCACGGGTGTACTGTTGCTGGCAATGTTCTTCAAATGAGCGAATCAGCACCATCGTGCGGTAATCGGCAAGTAAATCTTGCTTTTCCATCAAGGCTCCTTTATCGAGGGTTGCAGAAGAAGAAAAGCCATACCTGGCCGTCCTATCAACGGGGATAGAACGCCTCTATAAATTAAGTAGTTTAAGGTGATTTGTGTCGTCGTTGACAGGCCTTTTGTACCATTGGCTATTATAGCATATCGCATTGCATGCCGTCAGAGAGCTTTATTTTCGACACAGTGCGTCATAAAAAAGTCAAAAGGCAAAAGATTAAAGTCAAAAGCTGCCTTTTGATTTCTGCCTTTTGATTTTTGCCTTTATAATGCTGATTGGCTTAAACTACTAGATACGATGAGGTAAAACGGCATGCGAGTACCGCTTTCGTGGTTACGCGAATTTGTTGATATAACGATTAGCCCAGAAGAATTGGCCGAGCGTCTCACGCGGGCGGGCTTGGAAGTTGCCAGCATCGATTATGTCGGGCTGCAAGCTCCTGCCGGCTCAGCGTGGGCACCAGATTTGAGCAGCGCCACCCCACCAGATTATATTCCGTGGGATCGCGAGACGATTTTCGTGGGCCAGATCGTCGATGTGCAGCCGCACCCCAACGCTGAACGCCTAAAATTACCACGCATTGCCTATGGCGAAGGCCGCGAATTGACCGTGGTGACCGGCGCACCGAATATCGAGCTTGGCATGAGCGGCCAAAAAGTGGTGCTAGCCACTAAAGGCGCTCGCCTGCTCGATGGTCATAGCGAAACCCGCCAATGGTTGACGCTCAAACCAACCAAATTGCGCGGCGTACCGTCCGAGGGCATGGTTTGCTCAGAAATGGAGCTGGCGCTCTCCGATGAACATGATGGCATTATCTTCTTGCCCGATGATGCGCCAGTTGGCACGCCCTTGGCCGATTATTGGGGCGATGCCGTTTTAGAAATTGAAACGACTCCTAACTATGCCCATACCCTAAGCATTCTGGGGGTTGCGCGGGAAGTTGCGGCCTTAACTGGGGCCGAATTGCGCATGCCCAGTTTTGATTTGCCAACCAATGGCCCAGCCATCGCCGATAAAATTCAGGTTGAGATTGTTGATTCAAACATTTGCCCACGCTTTGTCGCTGGCTTGATCGAAGGGGTGAAGATTGCCCCCTCGCCGTGGTGGATGCAACGGCGCTTACGCTTGGCAGGCCAGCGCCCAATTAACAACATTGCTGATATTACCAATTATGTAATGTTGGAACTGGGCGAACCAAGCCATGCCTTCGATGCAGATCAGGTGGCCCAAGGGCGCTTGATTATTCGACCAGCCGCCGCAGGCGAAAAGCTCGAAACGCTTGATCATGTTGTGCGCGAATTACGGCCAATCGATACAGTTGTGGCCGATCCCAATGGCCCTTCAAGTTTGGCTGGGGTTATGGGTGGCGCAGCCTCGGAAATTAGCGATAGCACGGTCAATGTGTTATATGAAGCAGCCTTGTGGAATCCGATTGCGATTCGCCGCACGGCCCAACATTTCAAGCTTTTCTCCGAAGCTTCCAAACGCTTTGAGAAAGGCGTTGATCCAACGCTGCCACCACGCACAACGATTCGCGGGTTGAACTTAATTCAACAATTAGCTGGCGGCACGATTGCCAATGGATTAGTTGATGTTTGCCCTGTGCCCTTCGCCCGCCGCGAAATTGAGCTAGCCTTGGGCGAAGTAAAACGCATTTTGGGGATCGATCTTGAGCAAGCCGAAGTTGCCAATTTACTAAGTCGTTTGGGTTTTGAATGCGCGGTAGTTGAATCAAGCCGTGGCCCTGCCTTGCATGTGCTAGTGCCAGCCCATCGCACCGATGTTGAAATCGAAGCCGATTTGCTCGAAGATGTGGCCCGTATGTATGGCTATGATCGCATCCCCGAAGCCTTGATGGCCGACACGCTGCCAACCCAACGTGCTAATCCGTTGTTCGAGGCCACCGAACGCTTGCGCGATATGTTGGTAGCCGCAGGTTTGGATGAAGCAATCAGCTACTCGCTTAGCAACGACAGCTTGCAAAATTCGGTATATGTAAGCGAAAATGGGGCAAATGCTGAACAATTTGTGCGCTTGGAAAACCCATTAACTCCTGAGCGATCAGTGATGCGCCGCTCTATCTTGCCCGAATTGTTGAGCATTGTGGTCGGCGATTTGCGCGAACGCGAACGGGTAGCCTTGTTTGAAATTGGCGCGGTGTTCCACCCTGTGGCGGGCCAATTGCTACCCGACGAGCCACGCAACTTGGCACTTATTTTGGCTGGCACGCGCCAACCAAGCACTTGGAGCCAACCAAGCCCCGAAGGCTTCGATTTCTTCGACCTCAAAGGCGTGATTGAAGAAGTGTTGCGTCGCCACGGCTTGCGTGATCGCGCCAGCTTCCAAGTTGCCAGCGACGAGCGTTTGCACCCAGGCCGCAGCGCTAAAATCGTGGTTGATGAAGTGGTGGTTGGGGTGTTTGGTGAGTTACATCCTTTGGTGCGCGATCGCTTTGGCTTTAGCGTGCCACGAGTTTGTATCGCTGAACTAAGCGTTGATCAATTGCTCAAGGTCAGCCAACCAACCAAATATACCAGCATCTCGCGCTTCCCCGCCACGGTACAAGATTTGGCCTTGGTTGCCAACGATGAGCTAGCCGCTGACCTGATTGCCAAAACCATCAAGCAGTATGGTGGCGAATTCTTAGAAGATGTACGGCTGTTCGATGTCTACACTGGCTCGCCGATTCCAGCTGGTCAGCGCAGTTTGGCCTTCCGCCTACGCTTCCGCGCCCCTGACCGCACCTTAGCCGACAAAGATTTGCTCAAAACCCGCGAAAAGTTGCTCAAGCAGCTAGAACGCGAATTGGGCGTGCAAATTCGCAGCTAACCTATTTTAGCGATGCAGGCATGCTGTACATTCGGCATGCCTGCATTTGCTATTTAAGCAATTTGCTGTTTTGCCAACTCTAAGGCGGCGGCTAAATCGTTGGCCTCAGCAATGCCACCTTGGGCTTGTTGAACGCTACCACCGCCCTTGCCGCCAAATGCTGCCACAACCTGCCGCAAAATTGCCCCGCAATCCAAGCCTTGGCCGGCAAAGATTAATTGGGGTTTGCTAGCTGCCACGCCAAACAAGGCTACCCCGCCTGCCTGAGCCACCAAATTGGCTAGTTGGCGCACGGTTTGCGGTTCGCGCAGCCAAACTTGGGCCACAACCTTTAATTGACCAATCCGCTGAGCTTGCTCAACCAACGCTTTGGCTTCAAACTCCAATAGTTGTTGCTCGGCCTGCTGAAACTGTTTGCGTACTTGTTGTTCTTGCTCACGTAACCGTTCGATCGCTTGCTCGGCTTGAGGTTGAGCCACGCTAAAACCTGCGGCGATTCGGCCAAGCGCAGCATTCTTCCAACGCAAATCCTGCAACGCTCGCCCACCACACACAAATTCAATTCGCACACTCTCGCCACGCTTTTCGCTGCGCCGAATATGAATCTGACCAACCGCGCCAGTCGCATTGGGGTGGGTTCCGCCACATGCTGAATGATCAAAATCGCCAGCCGAAACCACGCGAATTGCTCCAGTTACGCTGGGAGCTTTGCGCAAGGCCAGCGTGGCAAGTTCTTCGGCGCTGACAAATCGCGCCAAAATCGGCAAATTTTGCCAAATTACTTGGTTGGCGAGAGTTTCAGCCTCGCCAAGTTGCTCGGAGTCAGCTTCACCAGTGGCTAAATCAATTGTGACATACTCGCTGCTGAGATGAAAACCAACTGTGCGCCAATTGAATAGCTGATCAAATGCTGCCGAGAGCAAATGCTGGCCATGATGTTGCTGCATATGATCGAAGCGTCGTTGCCAATCTAGGCGACATTCCACGCTATCGCTATCAATTGGCGCAGCGAGGGTATGCCACACCAAATCATGATCATCAGCCTGCACATCGACCACCGCCACCCCGTTAATCCAGCCATGATCAGCGGGCTGACCACCACCTTCGGGATAAAAAGCGCTGCGATCAAGCGCCACCCGTTGCTGATCGCGAGCTACAATTTGGGCTGACCATTCGCGCAAATAGGCATCGTGCCAATAAAGTCGTTCAGTGCTCATCAACTGCTCCTGCAAAACAGAATATGCTATGATAGATCAATCTGTGTCAAGGAGGAACCTCAATGACGAGTAAGGCCGCCGAGTATTACGCTAAAGAAACTGAACGGGTCTGGACGATTGTGGCTGAGCAACCCGAAGCTAATTTGTATCGGCCAATTCGAGACGATGGCTGGAACGCTTGGCAAATTGTGGCGCATATTGCTTTAACCTCGCGCCAGATGTTGCGCCTAGCCCAAAAGCAACAACAACAAGCCCAAACTGGCGATATCAGCCCAATTTTTGCCCCCGATTTTGATGTTGATCGCATGAATATTGAGCAAGTTGCGGCTTGGGAAGGCAAGAGCTTTGCCGAAATTCGTCAACATTGGGATAAAACGGGAGTGCAATTGGCCGAATACATTACAACGTTGCAACCAGCCGATTTAGCATTACCCGTCGAATTTGTTAAAAAGCAACAGATGACCCTTGAGCAACTATTAAATCTGATTTCATTGCATATTCGGTTACATCGCAATGAAATCGAAACGGGCCTACGCTCGCTAGAATGAGGCACCATGATTCTCGTTGATGCACACCTCGATTTGGCTTATAACGCAATTAACCTTGGCCGCGATTTGACCAAAACCGTGGAACTTGGCCGCCAACGTGCAACCGAACAAACCGTTGAATGGATTGCTGAGGCTGGTACCTTGACCACTACCTTGGCTGAAATTGGCTTGCACACGCCAAGTATTGTGTGTGGCACAATTTTTATTCTGCCAGCGGAAGCCCAAACTACGCTTGATGGCGTGGCCTATGCTACCCCCGACGAAGCCCACGATCAAGCGTGGGAGCAACTAAATTGGTATAAACAACAATGTGCCGCTGGCTTTTTGCACCTTATCGACAATCAACCAGCCCTCCAAGCGATTCAAGCTCGCAACCAATCAGTGCCAGGGTTGGTCTTGTTGATGGAAGGAGCAGATGGCTTGCGCACGCCCGATGAACTAATCGAGTGGTATGCTGCGGGTTTGCGCTGGCTTGGCCCAGCATGGCAAGCAACTCGCTATGCTGGTGGCACTGGTGCACCAGGCTCATTGACCAAATTGGGCTTGGAATTATTGGAATTGATGCAAAGATTAGGCGTGGCGCTCGATGCCAGTCATTTGGCAGAGGAAAGTTTTTGGCAAGCACTTGAGCACTTTCAAGGGCCAATTGCGGCCTCGCACTCCAATTGTCGCAGCTTATTAGTTGGAGCCAGCCACCAAGATCGCTATTTAAGTGATGAGATGATCAAAGCGATTATTGAGCGTGATGGCGTGATTGGAATTGCACTCTACAACCGTATGCTGCGGGCCGATTGGGATGGTAGCAAAAATCATGTCTCGTTGGAGCATGTGGTGATGCAAATTGAGCATATCTGTCAGCTGGCAGGCAATACGCAGCATGTGGCGCTTGGCTCCGACCTCGACGGTGGCTTTGGAGTTGAGATGATTCCGGCTGAAATTGATCGCTGGAGCGATTTACTAAAGATCGGCCAAGCCTTAGCGAAGCGGGGCTGGCACGAAAATGATATTGCCAAGGTGCTCGGCCAAAATTGGCTGCGTTGGTTTCAACGAATTATCTAGGTTGCGGAGTTTGTGATCCACGAAGGACACGAAGATTGAGACTAGCTATGTTGGCCGAAGGCTCTAGGCTATCGAGACATGAGGTAATAGCTTAATAATTTCGATAGCCAAAAGTCTAGAGCCTACTCACTTCGTGCTCTTCGTGTCCTTCGTGGTTAAACTTACCTATCAAATCATTCGGCTAAGGCCAATTTACCAGCCTGAATCACCTGTTTCAGGCCTTCGATATGCGGGTACATCACGGTATCTTCAGCTAGAAATGGCACAACCTGGCGAATTACTTGATGGGCGGGCGCAGTTCCTTGGCCCAGCTGTAAATGCTCGTGTTTGCGCCAACGTAAATCGATCGCTTGGGCCGCGCATAAGGCTTCACAGGCCAAAATACCCACCACATTATCGAGCATCTCGGCAGCCTGACGGGCAGCAGTCGGCCCCATACTGACATGATCTTCTTGATTACCCGAGGTAGGAATCGTATCAGCAGCAGCGGGGTGTACCAGCACTTTATTTTCGCTCGCCAAAGCCACAGCCGTATATTGAATCAACATCATGCCTGAGTGCAGGCCGCCTTGCTCGGTTAAAAACGGGGCGAGTAAATTGCCATTCAAACCTGCATCAACCAAGCGAGCAGTGCGGCGCTCGCTGATGTTGCCCAATTCGCTCAACGCCACTTTCAGAAAATCCATGGCTAATGCGAGAGGCTCACCATGAAAGTTACCGCCCGAAATCGCCTCATATTCGCCATGGGGTTGCGCAGGATCAACAGGAACAATCAAGGGGTTATCGGTAGCGCTGTTGAGTTCAATCTCGGTAGCCCAACGCCCATAACAGGCTGCATCGCGAATTGCCCCATGGACTTGAGGCACACAGCGCAACGAGTAGGCATCTTGGACTTTATGCGGCCCATAAATAGTCGGATCAGCGGCTTGGCTGGGGTAAACAAAGCTACTGCCTTGCAACAATTGACGAATGCTCCGCGCACTATCAAGCTGACGTGGATGCGGACGAATTGCATGCAACCGCTGATCGAAGGCTGCTGGCAAAGCCGCCAAAGCTTCCATCGACAAGGCGGCGATAGTCTCGGCACTGCGGCAAAGTTGCTCGGCATCGTAGATTGCCAAGGCGGCTAAGCCACTCAATAATGCCGTGCCATTAGTTAATGCTAAGCCTTCTTTAGCCTCTAAAACCAAAGGTTCTTGCTGCAAGTGGGCTAAAACTTCGGCTCCACTCATGCGTTGGCCATGGACTGGCGATTGACCTGGAGCAACCGCCTCGCCCAAGCCCAGCAAAATCAAACAGGCATGGGCGAGGGGAGCCAAATCGCCGCTAGCTCCAAGCGAGCCTTGACAAGGAATAATTGGCAAAATATCGGCGTTGAGCAGATCAAGCAAGGCTTGTGCAACCAGCGGGCGAATCCCTGAAAAGCCTTTAGCCAAGGTATTGACTCGCACGATCAACATGGCGCGTACTTGGTCGCGGCGCAGCGGCGTGCCTGTGCCAGTGGCGTGGCTCATAATAATATTGCGTTGCAACTCGCGCACATGGTCGCGATCGATTGTACGATTTTGAAAATGACCAAAGCCCGTGGTAATGCCATAGACCACGCGACCTTCGGCCACAAATCGCTCGACGGCAGCGCGAGAATAGTGCATTCGTTCAATTGCTTCGGGCGCTAATTCGACCTTAATTGCCGGATTACGAGCGGCAGCCACCAAACCATCAACTGTTAACTGCTCGCCATTGAGCACTAAACATTCCACAATGCTACCTCGCTAGCTTAATTCGCTTTCGGCGCTAGTATACCAGCCGTCAGCAAATGGTGGGCTTGCGATGGGTTTAATTATGGTTGAGCTAGGACGATGTAGCCCTTGCGCCACTCTCTCTCCTCTCGGGAGATTCTGAGTAGGCGCAGGTTTTAGATTGCCAAAACGGTGTGGAAGTGAGCGCGATACGGCGCGTAGCTAGCTAACTCGCGCACATAATCGCAGATTTCGCTGCGCAAAATGGGGTCGTTGTAGGTTTGAACTAATAATTCCAACGCATTAACCACATACGAACGCGGTTGATAATCGTAACACGACGATTTGCCTTCACCGGCGATGGAAAGAATGCCTGCCTCACTGAGTTCTTTGAGTGCTCGCTCAATACTCCATATATCGCGCCCTAGCTGGCGAGCGATGTGAGTAGCAGTGCCTTGATTAACTGTTCGTTGTGCAAATAGCATGACACAATGCAGTTTTTCGGGAGTATCGATCGCTTGCTCAAGCAACATATACACGCTTGAAGAGATCATGCTCGCCTCCTTGCAATCCTCTTTGACTGCGCGGAAAAGAGACCCCGCTATCTTGGCGGTTTACAGGCACCACGGCCTGTTGGTGTATCTTCCGTTCCTTCGCTTTCTGGGTCAATAGATCAGCCGACAGCGGACGGTGGTAGTGGTAGTTGGATGAGATTTTGAGGTAGAAAATTGCTGTTGTTATGTTATGTCTCCCCGATTATATCACAGTTTCCATGAATAGCTAGATTAATTTTACCTAAAAAAGAGCGGATATAGGTATATAGGTGAACTTAGTTTAACCGCTAAAAACCCGTTGCATATCGGATATGCAACGGGTTTTTAGCATTAATTTGCTTAAAAAGCTTAAGCTGTCAGGGTTACTGTGCCGGGGCTATCGTTGGCATCCGAATCATCGCTCTTGTCATCGACTGGTGGTTCAGCCGAAACTGCTGCGACCAAATCTTTCTTATCAAGATTGATTACGGTTACGCCTTGAGTTGTTCGCCCATACTTAGAAATCTTGTCGGCACGAGTACGCATCACGACACCATTGCGGGTAATTGTGGTCACAATATCACTATCAGTCAACACCAATGCGGCGGCAATAATATCGCCTGGCTTGAGCCGCATGGTAATCACGCCTTGGGTTGCCCGCCCCTTGACCGGATAGTCTTCGAGGTCGGTGCGCTTGCCCATGCCGTGAGAGGTAATCACGAGCAGTTGTGAATCTGGCCGCACCAAATCCATGCCGACCACTTGATCTTTGGCTGACATTTTGATGCCAATCACCCCACTAGCTGGCCGACCCATCGGACGCACTTCGGCTTGACTGAAGCGGATGGTTTGGCCATGTTGGGTAGTCATCAAAATATCTTCGTCGCCATTGCTAGTTTTGACCCAGCGCAGTTCGTCGCCAGTATCAAGCCCGATCGCGATCAAGCCATTCGAGCGCACTGAGCTATATTCGCTCAACTTGGTGCGTTTGATTCGGCCTTTGACCGTGGTCATCACCAAATATTCGCCATCGTCGAAATCGGGCACAGCGATCAATGATGTGACCAATTCGCCTGGTTCGAGCGAGATCAGGTTGACCAGCGGCAGACCTTTGGCGGTACGGCTCGCATCGGGAACTTCATGAACTTTGAGTTGATAGACTTTGCCACGGTTGGTAAAGAACAAAAGATCGTTCAGGGTATTACACATCAAGAGATGTGCCACCACATCATCTTCTTTGGTGGTCATGCCCTTAATACCACGGCCACCGCGATTTTGCACGCGATAGGTATCGCCAGGCAATTTCTTGATGTAGCCACGATCGGTCACCGTCACCAACACATTCATGTCGGGAATCAGATCTTCGGTGCTGATATCGCCAGTGGCATCGGCAATGATCCGTGAGCGCCGCACATCACCATATTTTTCTTTGAGTTCAGCCACATCGTCCTTGATAATTTTGAAAACCCGTTCGGGCTTGGACAAAATATCTTCAAGGTCGGCAATCGTCCCCAAGACTTCTTTATATTCATCCTCGATCTTTTTGCGTTCGAGGCCGGCCAAGCGCCGCAATTGCATTTCCAAGATCGCTTGCGATTGCAATTCGCTGAGCTTGAAGTTTTTCATCAAATTGCTGCGGGCAGTTTCAGCGGTGCGGCTAGCGCGAATCGTGGCAATCACTTCATCAAGCTGATCGAGCGCAATTTTCAAGCCTTCGAGAATATGCGCCCGTGCTTTGGCTTTGGCCAGATCATGCTCGGTACGCCGCCGAATGACAATTTGGCGATGCTCGATATATTCTTGCAAGGCTTTTTTAAGCGAAAGCGTGCGTGGCTGCTTGCCATCTTCGACCAAGGCCAACATATTTGCGCCAAAGGTGGTTTGCATGCTGGTGTATTTGAATAGATGATTCAGCACTTTCTTGGGCTGGGCATCTTGCTTCAAGATAATCACCATGCGAATCCCTGAACGGTCGGATTCATCGCGCACATCGCGAATCCCTTCGATCCGTTTATCTTTGACTAACTCGGCAATCCGTTCAATCAAACGGGCTTTGTTAACTTGATAGGGCAATTCGGTCACGACGATATGGAACGCACCGCGAGCAGCTTCTTCGATGTGGGCTTTAGCGCGAATCAAAATCCGGCCACGACCACTCGAATAAGCGCTGATAATCCCTTCAGTACCCAGAATCGAGCCGCCCGTTGGGAAGTCGGGGCCAGGGATAAATTTGATCAAATCTTCAACGGTTGCATCGGGATTATCAACCAAGTAGCCGATGCCATCGCACAGCTCGCCAAGGTTATGTGGCGGAATGTTGGTGGCCATACCAACCGCAATCCCAGCTGAGCCGTTGAGCAGCAAGTTGGGCAAACGCGCTGGCAACACCAATGGCTCTTGATAGCCGCCATCGAAGTTGGGGCCGAAATTCACCGTATCGCGGTCGATATCGCGCAACAATTCCTCGGCAATTTCTTTGAGCCGCGCTTCAGTGTATCTGTAGGCCGCCGCTGCGTCGCCGTCAACACTGCCAAAATTCCCTTGGCCATCGACGAGCGGATAGCGCATATTCCATGGTTGGGCGAGGCGCACGAGGGCATCATAAACCGAAGCATCGCCGTGAGGGTGATACTTCTTGAGCACTTCGCCGACAACCCCAGCGCATTTGGAATAGCGCACGTTGTGCAATAGCCCTTCGCGGAACATTGCATATAAAATCCGCCGCTGCACAGGTTTGAGACCATCGCGAGCATCAGGTAAGGCCCGCGATACAATCACACTCATTGCATAATCGAGATAGGCGGTACGCATCTCGTCAACAATCGCAACAGGCTTGACAATCCCTATTTCCATGAATTTTATCCCTTGCGTAAGCGCTAAATCCCTAAAGTTAAGCTTCCTGTATTATACCGCGAAATAGCCATAATGTCGAATATTTTTAGCACAAATATGCTGAATTTAGGTAAATTGATCAGCAGTCGGCCTATCGTTGCTATACTACAGCTAGCAAACTATTCATCTTTGTAGGCCAAGAAATTGAGCGTTATGCTGCGATTGTTTTTATTGGAACAACACGATAGCGTTTTGCGGCAGGTTGAACTGCAACATGTGCTTGAACAAGCCGACCAAATGCGCCAGGCGTTACGTTTGCAAGGCTATACGGCGCTTGGCCCAGCCTTGCAAACGTGGGACACCTATGCCCAGCGCGTACTCTATCAGCCGATTGCCCATGTGTTTGATCCCAAGTTGGGGCCAGAATATCGGGTGCATCAAATCGAAGCTCGGTTGGTGGCAGAAGTCATTTTAGCAATTGATGCTCAACAGCGCTACAACCTAGCAGGAATTTACGATCAACTGTATGAGCAAGGGCTAGAGCCACTAGCCGCGCCGTTGATTCCAGTTTTGCCATTGGTTGGGGTTGAACCACGCGTGCAAGCCTATATTCCAGTTTTGCCGTTGGGAGCACGGGCCTTGTGGCCACGCCATACGTGGTGGGTGCGCAAACTTGGCTGGCAACGCCCAGTGCCAGAGCTTGGGCAACAATTAACCTGGCGTGATCAATGGCAGCATACCTGGCCGCCATTTTTGCGTTTACAACTGGCTGCGCTAATCATCATTCTCTTGCTCAGCATGCCATGGGCGATGCTTCAATGGTGGCTGGGAGCCGAACCCCAAATTCTGTTGTTCAAGAGCTTTGAGATCTTCACAGCCCTGCGCTGGTTTGGTATGATTGGCAGTATGCTATTGGGAGTGGTGATTTGGCGACAACGCGGCAGTGCAATTCAGGCATGGAACCGTTTTTGGGCAACGACCCCAACACCACCTCTTTTGATCATTGAGCTAGAGTCGGAGAAACAGCGTGAGCAATGATTATTTTCCTATTGAACAGTTAATCGCCCAACAATTGCCCGAGGCGATGGCCTTGCAGTTGCATGTATTGCCAGCCCACCAAGAATTAATTGCGCCCTTGCCAACCGGCTATGTTGGCCCCGTCATGGCGGCGGCTGAACAATGGCTGAAAGTACATGGCTACCGCACCTTAGGCCCATGGATGATCGCCTGGGGGCCAACTGGTCAGCCACAATTACGTCGCCCAGTCAGTGGCGCACTCAAAGCCATCCGCGAAAAAGATTTTCAAACCGTTGAAGTGCCCGAACAATTGCTGCTGGCAGTGCCATTTGTGGGTTGGCCTGTGCTGCCCCACAACTTTACCCAACCTGTTAATAATGTTGGGCTGAACATTATGGGTTCACCGTTGTTGCTAGCCTTAACCGACTCACCGCCAACCATGGCGTGGGTTCCGGTCGTACCACGCGGCACGAATACACTCTTTTCGATCGAGCGTAGCAAAATTGGCCTCTTGCCAGCTCCACCCAAGCCGGGCAAACAAATTTCGATGCTTGATGCTTGGCGGCGGGCAGGCTATACCCTTGGGCGTTTTGCCACAATCATAATCGGTGGATTAGGTTTTATCATATCACTCACTGTGATCATGGGGGTGCTCATAGGTGGCGAACCAATTGCTTCAATTCAAGGTGTAGCCTATGTGTATACCATTATCACAGGATTTCTGGCAGTTTTGTGGAGCCAAGCTATTATTATCACGTTGATTATTATATTTGCAATTATTGGGGCGTATAAAATGAATGCGATAGCCAATTGGAATCGCTTTTGGCAGCAACGCCCAGTTCCACCCGAACTCTTGCTAGGTAGTCGTGGTGATGGCCAAGTTGGCACATGGTTGGGCTAAATTACCAACCCCAATCGTCATCACGGCGGCGCTTGCGGCGACGTTTGCGCCATGGCATCAACAGCGATTTATGATACGGCTCGCGGCCTTCGATCAGCCAATCGGCAATCGAATGCACGGCTCCGCCAGTAACAAAACCGACTAATGCATAAACGATGAGTTGGCGATCGCTATACCACAGTGCCTTGAGATCGGCAATAAAGGCGGCGCTAATCGTGGCAGTATCAACCGGCGTGAAGCTATTGATTAAGGTCATGCCCAAATAAAACGAGAGCCAGACCATCACCAAAAAGTAGCCAAGCCGAAATAATGGGCCAAATACGAGGCTATGCGAAATTCCAGCACGATGCGGCACAAGCTCACGATAGGGCCACCAAATAAATCGCAACGGCCCCCAACGGTTATAGGGTTCGGAAGCCAAATCCAAATCGGGCGAAAAGGCCATGCCCGAAACAATATGGCTTCCGGCCCAAACAAATGCCCCTAATAAATCGCTATTTGGCACAATCCGCCAAATAATCGGAATGCCCACAATGCCCGTAAAGACTGTCAACATATCATGAGTTTTACCATCAGGCATTGTTCAACGCTCCTACAACGTGCCAACCGCTAGTTCAGATGTGCTATTATCTTTGATTGCTGGTTGGAATGCAAGGGTTTAGGCTGGTTTTTTGGCTGGTGGTTTATTAATAATCATGGTATCAACGGAGTAGGGGCCACCACCGTTCAAACAAATGACCGTACAGACGGTGAGCAAAACCAGATCGTATTCCATGCCATTGGCATAATAAAAGAAGCTGCCCCAATGGACTTTGATCGCGCCCAACATCACGCAGCTCAGCAAAAGCGCGGCCCAACGGCTATAGACTCCAACAGTTAATGCCAAGCCACCCAAAAATTCGATAGTCGCGACCAACCAAGCCAAGACCGCCGGAATTGGCAATTGATACTCATTGCCAAAGGTAGCGGCAACCCCGCCAATCATTGTAACTTTCGACCATCCATGGATCACGAAGACCATGCCGACAACGACTCGTAATAGCGTCCAGCCGATAGCACTCAGTTGTGCGCTTTTCATCGCGAACTCCTTGCGACAAATCGTAGTAAACGCCGCTATGATACACGCTAATAGGCTTTTTGTGTGCTACACTAGAGCCAGCGAGTTCAAAAATACCCCCAAAGGAAAGCAGTTTGACAGGCCGTGTGTAATCAACTACAATGCGACAAAATGCTGACAGGAAACTCTCCACGCTAGGGCGTGCCAAGTTTCTGCCAGTTTTTTCTGTTGCGGTGAGGTGTATGATGTTTGAGAATCTATCCGACCGCTTAACCGATGTTTTCAACCGGTTGGGCAGCAAAGGCCGCCTAACTGAATCTGATGTTGATGCGGGCTTGCGCGAAGTGCGTTTGGCCTTGTTGGAAGCAGACGTTAACTTCAAAGTCGTCAAAGATTTTGTGGCGCGGGTGCGCGAACAAGCGATTGGCGAAGAAGTCACCAAGAGTTTGACTCCTGGTCAACAAGTGATCAAAATCGTTCACGACGAGTTGGTGCACTTGCTTGGTGATGCCAATGTGCCGATCAACGAATCGAAAAACCGCGAGCAACCGACGATTGTGATGTTGGTCGGGTTACAAGGTGCTGGTAAAACAACCATGGCTGCCAAATTGGCGCTGTATATGCGCAAAAAAGGCAAAACGCCATTGTTGGTTGCCGCCGACATCTACCGACCCGCCGCGATCAAGCAGTTGGAAACGCTCGGCAAGCAATTGAATATTCCGGTTTATAGCGAAGGTACTGAGGTTGCGCCGCCCGATATCGCTGAGCACGCCTTGCGCCAAGCGCGAATCAATGGCAACAACTTTGTGATCGTCGATACCGCCGGACGCTTGCAAATCGACGAACGCTTGATGACCGAATTACAACAAGTCGTCGAACGCATTGGCCCAACCGAAATTATGTTGGTCGTCGATGCCATGATCGGTCAAGAATCAGTCAAAGTGGCCGAGGCCTTCCATGCCAAAGTACCATTAACTGGCTTGATTATGACCAAGATCGACGGCGATGCCCGTGGTGGGGCGGCGCTCTCGATGCGCGAAGTCACTGGAGTGCCAATTAAGTTCCTTGGGACGGGCGAAAAAACCGATGCCATCGAACCATTCCACCCCGATCGTCTAGCCCAACGAATTTTGGGCATGGGCGATGTGATGACCTTGATCGAGCGAGCTGAGCAAGTTTATGATAAAGATGAAGCCAAGAAAATGCAAAAGAAGATGCGCAAAGGCACCTTCGACTTTGAAGATTTCCTTGGCGCAATGAATTCAATGCGTAAACTTGGCCCAATCCAACAAATCTTGGGCATGATTCCTGGGCTAGGCAAGCAAATGCGCCAAATGAAAGAGCTTGATGAAGCCCTTGATGATCGCGAAATGAAACGGATCGAAGCAATTATTCAATCGATGACGATCAAAGAGCGCCGTAACCCCGACTTGCTCAAAGATCCCAGCCGCAAGCGCCGGATCTCAGTTGGTAGTGGTACACGGATCGAAGATGTCAATGCATTGGTTAAGCAGTTCCGCGAAATGCAACGCATGATGAAACGCTTCAGCAAGGGCGGCCAAAACCCGCGCGACCTGATGCGCATGTTCAAATAATTATTCATAGAACATAGAGCATAGAACATAGAACATAGAATGTTTGTGGCCTATAAATCGTGTTCTAGCTTTACTTTTCAATTTTGGAGGAAACACTCGAATGGTTCGTATTCGTCTGCGCCGGATGGGCATGAAGCACAAGCCCGCTTATCGTGTTGTTATTGCAGATTCACATGCACCACGCGATGGCAAGTTTATCGAAACGATTGGCCACTACAATCCTCAAGCACAACCAAAAGTTGTGTTTATCAAGGAAGATCGCGCTCGCTATTGGCTGAGCGTTGGTGCACAACCATCAGATACCGTAGTGCGCTTGTTGAAAAACTTGGGCGTGGTTGATGCTGAAGGCAAATTGATTGGCGAAGCTCCAGCTAAAGTTGAAGCTCCAGTCAAGAAGGCCAAGAAAGCTGTCAGCAAAGCAGCAGTTGCTCCAGTAGCCGTTGCAGCTCCAGTCAAGGCCGAAGCCGAAGCTGGCGAATTTGCTGGTAGCGTGCGCCCATTGGCCGATGGTAGCGCCCCAGAAGGCTATGCCATCAAAGGTAACCAAAACTCAATGTTGTACCACGTTCCTGGTAGCCGCTACTACAATTCAACCGTGGCTGAATTGTGGTTCGACACCGTGGAAAGTGCCGAAGCCGCTGGCTTCCGCGCTCCTGGTCAAAAAAGCGCCGAGTAAGCTCGCGAAGCGGGTGTGAGGCCGCATGCCTCGCACCCGCCGATTGCCCAAGGATGCAGCTATGGAAGATTTATTGAAGTATATCGTCGAAGGCCTGATCGACACCGACGAAATTAAAATTAGCAAACGCACTGGTCACCACAGCATTACCCTCGATCTGCGCATTCCCCAAAGCGAAGCAGGGAAGGTCATCGGGCGCAATGGGCGTGTGGTCAAAGCCATTCGCGACGTATTGGGCATCGTTGGCGCTCGCCAAAACAAACGGGTCCACCTAGAGGTTAATTCGTGACAGCTCCAAATCAAGATGATTTCTTGTTAGTTGGCCGCATTTCAGCGGCGTTTGGCGTGCGCGGCGAGTTGAAGATTTCAATGATCTCATCGCACCCCGAACATATTCAAAAACTTAAACAATTGTTTGTGGGCGATCTTTCCAAGCCTTATACGATTGGCCGCCTGCACCAACACAAAGGCAGCCTGTATTTGTTGCGGCTGAATGAGGTTGATACCCGCGACGCTGCCGAAGCGATGCAAGGCCTTGAAGCCTATATTCATCGCAGCGATGCAGCGCCCTTGGCCAATGATGAATATTTCTTGCACGATTTGGTTGGCTTGCAAGTGCAAACTGAGGCCGGCGAAGACATTGGGCGAGCAGTTGAAATTATTGAAACTGGCGCAAATGATGTATTAGTCGTTCGCAAATTAGGCCAAGCCGATATTTTAGTGCCGATGGTGCGCACGGTCGTTCGCTCAATTGATATTGCTGGCGGCACGATCACCGTAACCTCGCTAGCCGATATTGTGCCTGAGTAAACGCCTCAGCTTTCCCACCAATCTGAATTGACAGCGGCTCATTGCACTGCTACGATGAAGCCGCACCTTGCTTCTAGCCTCAGGTATCAGTCGGAGAATACAGCTATGCGGCGGATAATCTGGTTGACTCTGGTTTTTGGTTTATGTTTTTGGGCTTTTCGCACCTCCCAAGCAGTGACCCCTGCGCTCACCGATACCTATGGGTTTGCTTCGTTTTGGCAAACTAATGGCGGCGAGTTGATTTTTGGTCAACCAATTACCGATCCCTTAGAACAAGATGAGCTGGTTGTGCAATATTTTGAAAATGCGCGCTTCGAGTATGATCCGCAAACTGATAGCGTTGGCTTGGGCTTGGTTGGCCGCGAACGCACCGAATGGCGCGATTTTGGCCCACAACCACGTTTAGCCGCCGCAAGCTTACGCCCCGAAGGCGCTAACTACGATCTAACTGGCAGTTTCCGCACATTTTGGGAAACCAACGGTGGTGTAGCAATTTTTGGTTTGCCAATTAGTCCAGCTCAATTTGAAGCGCGGCCAACCGGGCGCTTCAAGGTGCAATATTTCGAACGAGCCTTGATGATCGAGCACCCTTTGTTGGCAGGCACGCCTGAGGAGATTGAGCTAGCACCGCTGGGCCAAGAGGTTGCTGCCGCCAGTGGCTTAGTTGAAGGCATGAGCTACGAGCAGCCCTATTTATTTGAATTTGATCCAGTTGCCCCCGCTCCGGTGCAAACTGCGGCCCCCCAACCAGTTGCCGAGCCAACCCAAGTGCCGCCAACCGCCGCACCTGCCCAACCAACCAGCCAACCTGTGCCCACTGCCACGCCCAAGCCAGCCAATCCCAACGTTGGCAAACGCATCGAAGTTGATATTAGCAAGCAATGGTTGTATGCCTACGAAAACGGCACAGTCGTGTTTGATGCGCCTGTTGCAACCGGCAAAGATGGCTTCAACACGCCAACTGGCAGCTATGAAATTTATGCCAAAGTGCCGCTGCAAACCATGCGTGGCTCACTTGGTGGCGAGACCTGGGTTGTGCCAAATGTACCGCATGCCATGTACTTCAATGGCAGTGTGGCGCTCCATGGAACCTACTGGCACAACTTATTTGGCAGTGGCACGCGGATTAGCCATGGCTGTGTTAACTTACCACTAGATGCTGCGGCCTGGCTCTACAATTGGGCTGGTGTCGGCACAACCGTCCAAGTATATTACTAAAATTTATGCTGGCGGGCGGCCTGCTACACGTTGTTGAGGAGAATGATATGACCCAACACGTTGGAATTATTGACCTTGGCTCCAACACCGCCCGCATGATCGTGGTGCAATACCAGCCCTATTACTCCTTCAAACTGGTCGAAGAAGTTAAAGAAAATGTGCGCTTGGCACATAATGTTGGCGCTGATAATCAATTGCAAGCTGAGCCGATGGCCATGGCAATTGAAACCTTGCGCATGTTTAGCAATTTTTGCCGTGCCTTGGGGGTTAATGAAGTTGTGGCTGTGGCCACCAGCGCCGTGCGCGATGCCGCCAATCAAGCCAGCTTTTTGGCCCAAGTTAAAGAAGAAACTGGCCTCGATTTACGCGTACTCAGCGGCGATGAAGAAGCCTACTACAGCTACCTCGGGGTGATTAATACCCTTGGGGTCAGCAATGGTTTTATGTTTGATATTGGCGGTGGCAGCGTCGAATTGGCCTTAGTTCGAGGCCGGGGCTTGGCGCATACCACTTCATTACCACTTGGTACAGTGCGGCTCACCGAGCAAATTTTGCGCAGCGAAACCCCCAGCAAAGCCGAACTCAAAGCCCTCGATCGCCATTTAGATGAGGCGTTAGCCGAACTAGACTGGTTTCGACCACAAGGTAGCAAATTGCCGTTAATTGGGGTTGGCGGCACGGTGCGCAACCTTGCCAAACTCGAACAACGTGCCCAGCGCTATCCACTCGATATTGTGCATGGCTATACGATGTCGTTGCAACGGGTCGATGAATGGGCTACCCGTTTGAGCAAACTCAATCGTAATGAGCGCGAGCAGCTTGATGGCCTCAACAATGATCGCGCCGATGTTATTACCGCTGGTGTACTGTTGATTCGAGCGTTGATGCAACGTTGTGGTGCTGATAGTTTGTGGATTTGTGGTCATGGTCTGCGTGATGGTATCTTCTACGAGCAATTTCTGCGTGGCTCACAACCGCCCTTGCTCGGCGATGTCCGCCAGTTTTCGGTCGAGAATTTGGCACGAATCTATGGCTACAATGTGGTACATGTTGCCAAAGTGCGCGAATTAAGCCTCGCCTTGTTTGATCAACTGCAAAGTTTGCATGGCTATGGAGCGTGGGAACGCGAATTACTCGAAGCTGCGACGGTAGTCCATGACATTGGGGTAGCAGTCAATTTCTACGATCATCATAAACATGGCTTATATTTAATTCTCAACTCAATGCTGAATGGCTATACCCACCGCGAAATGGCCATGGTAGCCTTGCTCACTCGCCATCATCGTAAGGGCGGCGTGACTGATGCAGGCTTGGGTGGGGTTTTGGCTGAGGGTGATCTTGAGCGGGTGGGCAAATTAAGTGCCTTGCTCAGAATAGCTGAATATCTAGAGCGCTCCAAGAGCCAAGTTGTGCAAAGTATCGTGTGCAAAATTGAGAAAAATCAGGTGCGGGTGAAGGTGCAGGCGGTTGGCGACGCTTCGATTGAAATTTGGGATGCGAATCGCAAAACCAATCTATTTCGCAAAGTCTATGGAGTTGAAATGTTGATTGAATAGCCCTAGCAAGCTTGGGGTTTTGCTAGGGCTATACCTTAGAAAATAGCAGGAACAACTGCTAATTGATCGCCGAGTTGGGTTTGGGATTGTTGAATAACCCCAACTGGCAATTCGAGGGTATAACGGGCCTTGGCTGCGCCAGCAAATGGCCGCCAGGGCTTAAAGTTCTCGCGCAGCCCCACCACCTGATGCTGTCGATCAACAAAGATCACATCAATCGCAAAGCGCATAAAGAACATATGAATATTATTATTGGGATAGAGAATTAAGCCTGTATTGGCAGGCAAGTGCTTGCGCCCCATCAGGCCCATACCACGGCTCAAAAAGCTATTAGCAAACTCAGCGTATTCAACCAAGCTGCTATTGCGCGTTAGATTACGAATAGCGTGTTGCGACACTAGAGACCACCACCAAGCAAACGTGGAATAGCTGGCCCCAAGATAACCACGAACATCGAAGGGAAGATCAAGAACACCAATGGAAAGAGCATCTTAATTGGAGCTTTTTGAGCTTCTTCTTCGGCACGTTGACGACGGCGCAACCGCAATTGGTCAGATTGAATTTTGAGCATTTTGCCCATGCTCACCCCAAGTTGGTCGGCTTGAATAACCGCCGAAACAAACGAGGTTAAGTCTTCAACCCCAGTTCGTACAGTCATTGAGCGAAATGCTTCATGGCGTTGGGTACCCAAACGAATATCGGAGAGCGCCCGGCGGAACTCGCGGCACAACTCGTTATCCCATTTTTCAGCCACCCGTTGGAGTGCAGCATCGAAGCCTAAACCAGCAGTAACACTGATCGAAAGCAAATCGAGCGCATCGGGCAACGCCTTAAGAATCAACTTCTGGCGCTTTTTAATTTGACGACCAAGCCACATAGCTGGAAGCAAAAAGCCCAAAGCTCCGCCAACCCCCGACCATTGAATTGCGCTGAGAGTTTGCACTTTGGCCAGCATACAGATTAAAAAGATGACCCCAAACAGCGCTAGGGCCATAAAAATCCGCATCCCAGTAAACATCGTTGGCGTTAAATTACCAGGATTACCAGCCAGCATGAGATTATTACGCAGTTTATCGTTGCCTTTGCCCGATTGACCAAGCTTGACAAACACATTGTTCAGCATGGGGGTTACAACCCGCTGCATAAACGGCAACTGCAACTCCAGATCTTCAAGGTTCATGGAGCGCTCAGTAAATTGCGCCAACCGACTAGAGACCGTATCAGTTTGGCGGCGTTGGTTGAGCACCATAAAGCCAACCCCAAAGACAATCACTAGTACAACGAGTCCAATAAGTAAGGGCATAACAAACTCCCTTTAGATTTCAATATTAACAATGCTTTTGATTGCGAAGAACCCTCCAATCATCATCATTGCGCTACATACGGGCATACAACACCAAGCATCTGGTGGCATCCCAATCGTCATCAGTGGAGCCATATAATCTGGGTTAAGCATGGTGATAATCACAGCAATCGAAATTGGCAGGAAGGTCACCACATAGCCAGAATAGCGAGCTTGTGAGGTAAGCACCCGAATTTGGCCTTTGATCCGAACCCGCTCACGAATGGTATGGGCAATCGTATCCAGAATCTCGGCCAGGTTACCCCCAACCTCAGCCTGAATATTAATCGCCGAAACCATCAGATCAAGGTCATCGCTTGGAACGCGGCGCAAGAGATTATTCATGCCATCTTCGAGTGAGAGGCCTAAACCAACCTCTTGGACGACACGACGAAACTCAACTGAAATCGGTGGTGGCGCTTCACGCGAAACCAAATCCATCGATTGGAGCAAACTATAGCCAGAGCGCAACGAGTTGGCCAACAAACCAACCGTATCGCCTAATTGATTATTGAAAGCCTTCAAGCGTGAGCCTTGCTTAAAGCTCACGACTTTATCGGGCACAATAAAGCCAATAATCGCGCCGACGACCCCACCAGCAACCACTGCCAAAAAGTTGGCACGGCCCAAAAAGACCCCAAACAAGGCAAATAAGATCACCGAGCCGAATTTGAACATAATAAATTCAGTTACGGTCAGTTTAAGGTCGGCCTGAGCTAAATCGCGGGCTAAATCTGAGCCTTTTTGACCACGGTTGACCATGGAATCAACCCGACTGGCCAAGGCACTCATACCCCGTTCATTGCTGTCAGTTTGGCTGCGATTGCGTTCGGCAAAGGTCGCTAAACGACCATCAACCGAGTTGGATTTGGTTTCTTTCAGCTTACGAAAGATAATCGCCCCAGCAGCAAAGAGAACTAACGCAATGATTAAGGGAATTGTCCATGGTGGTAAATTTGCCATGGCACTAGTTCCTTTCTAGCGAGTAATGCCGTTTAGTAAAAGCGCTCTGAACTATTGCCAAAGACGTTCGGTGGCAGGTAAATATTCAAGGCTTCAAACCGATCAAGGAAGCGTGGCCGAACCCCGGTTGGCCGGAGCGACCCTACAATCTTACCACGTTCATCGAGGCCAGTTTGCTCAAAGATGAAAATATCTTGGAGCACCACCAAATCGCCTTCCATTCCGGTTACTTCGGAGATGGCCATAACCCGCCGCGAACCATCTTTAAGTCGGGCTTGTTGCACAATCAGCTCAATCGCCGAGGCAACTTGTTCACGGATAGCCTTGAGCGGCAAATCCATCCCCGACATCAAACACATAGTTTCAATCCGGGCAATCGCGTCACGCGGGGTATTGGCGTGTAGGGTGGTCATCGAGCCTTCGTGGCCAGTATTCATTGCTTGCAACATAGCCAAGGTCTCGCCACCGCGACATTCGCCGACGATAATGCGTTCAGGTCGCATCCGCAGGCAGTTGATAATCAAATCGTTGATTGAAATTTCGCCCTTACCTTCGATATTGGCCGTCCGCGATTCGAGCGAAATCACGTGATCCTGTTGGAGCTGAAGTTCGGCAGCGTTTTCAACCGTAATCAAACGTTCATCTTCAGGGATAAATGAGGAAAGCACATTCAATAAGGTCGTTTTGCCCGAACCGGTACCACCAGAAACCACCACATTGATCCGAGCACGAACGCTGGCCGAAAGAAACTCCATCATTTCGCGACTAATCGCCCCAAACCGAATCAGATCTTCGGGGCCAAGCGGCTTTTTGGAGAATTTCCGAATCGTGATGACTGGACCAATCAATGAAATAGGCCGAATAACTGCGTTAACCCGCGAGCCATCTTGAAGCCGGGCATCGACCATGGGCGAGCTTTCATCGATCCGGCGGCCAAGAGGCGACACAATCCGATACAACACCCGCATCGCGTGTTCATCATCGATAAATGTTGTGCCAGAAAGCGTCAGCTTCCCACGTTGTTCGATATAGATTTTGTTTGGCCCATTGACCATAATTTCCGAGATGCTCTCATCTTTGAGCAGCGAATCGAGCGGCCCAAGCCCAACGATATCCGACATCAACGATTCGACCAATTGTTGGCGTTCGACCCGACTTAACACGATATTTTCGCTATCAAGGACGACACTCAAGAGATCTTCGACCGTTTGGCGGATTTTGGTTTCACTTGTGCTATTAACATCGCGAACTTCTTCAGTCAAACGTCGCTGGACACGATGTCGAACATCAAGTAGGCGATCTTGGGCAGAAACTGAAGCAGAGCGCGGAATAGCTCCATCAGGGCGTGTGGCAGCAGCACTCGATTGTGCTGCTGCTGTAGGTTCGGAAGCCGAGGATGGGGACGTATTTCCTGCAATACGCTTTAGGAGCGACATAAGCCACCCTCCATGCGTCTAACGTTTGGTCAATCGGGCGAAGAGACCCTTCGGTTCTTCTTTTTTCGGTTGTTGCGGGCGTGCGCCTTCGCGGCTGGTACGGGTTGTTCCCGAGATGAGATACGCTAGGTTGGCCACATCGATTGAAATTTGATGCCGGGGCTGATCGATAATTAAAGGTACGCCGCGGTTGATCGCATTGACCATTTCAAATGGCGCATTGCCAATTTGGGCCGCAACCTTATGTTGAATATTGGCCTCGACTTGATCGACCCGAATGCCAAATTTAGCATCGGCTTTGTTCAAGACCAACACCAGTTTTTCATCGTTGTAGCCAAGCAACTCGGCCACTTCCAAAAACTGGCGAATATTCTTAATCGACGAGAGTTCCATCGTCATCAACAAAACAATCCGATGGGCTGCATCTAATACGGCCATGGTTTGATCTTGGAAGGATGATTGGGTATCGACCACCACATAATCATACTCTCGCCGCAGGGCTTCAAGCACTGTTCGGACATGATCAGCCGTGACTAGTTCGCCCATTTGTGGGTTAGCCGGAGCCAACAACACCTTGATCTGTGAGGCATGGGTCGTCATCACATCATTCAGCAAATCCTTATCAAGATCGTCAATCCGCGAGGTGAGATCGTTGATCGTTTTGGAACTGTTGATGTTGAACATCACCGCAATATCGCCAAACAGCAAGCTTGCATCGACCAAACAAATTTTACGATTACCAGGCAATAATTTTAATGCAACCGCCAAATTTGAGGCAATTGCACTCTTGCCAGTGCCACCTTTGGGGCTATAGACAGCAATAATTTGGCCAGTTGATTGATCATGTTCTTCAACCTGTTGGGCCGCTACCACAAAGCGTCGTTGGGTTTGCTGCAAGCGATAAACTTCGCGGATGCTACTGGCGAGTTCATCGCCACCAACTGGTTTCGTGAGAAACTGACGCGCACCAGCCAACATTGCACGGCGCAGGTAATCGGTTTCGCCTTGCACGCTCATCATAATGACTTGCGTATTTGGCACCTGCGCCATGATTGCCTCAGTTGCTGCAATGCCATCCATATCGGGCATGTTGATATCCATCAAGACAACATCGGGTTGAATTTGCTTGGCCTGCGTCACGGCCTCGCGCCCCGTTGCTGCTTTGCCGACAACTTGCATATCTTTCTCAAAAAACAATAATTTTTCGAGGTTATCACGAGTATCTGCAATATCGTCAACAATTAGTACGCGAATTTTATCGGACTCAGCCATGCAATTCTCCTTGGTTGTATTAAGGCGTTTGAGTTGGCACTGCTGTTGGCAATGGTTGTTGTTGTGGTGCGTTTGGTAATCGGAATGGAATAACAACTGCCGGCTGTTGTGGAGGCTGTGGTGGTGCAGGAGCATCCAACAGTTTCACAATCATGTTGGGTTGGGCATAGACTTGTGGTACGCCATATAAGCGCATCAACAGATCCATTGTTACCCCAGTTGTGGCAATTCGATCATCTTGATCATCAGCACGCCGCACGACTACATTTAGTTTACTACCAGTTTTAGCTTTTGTATATTCTAACAGCTCGGCTTGTTGGGCAGTCAAGGCCACCACAATTTGCCATTGCGAGCCTTCAGTAAAGATTGGCTCAGGAGTTGCTTGAGGTTCAACGGGATTGCCATCGACAACCACCTCTATGGTTGGTTCAGCCGCAGGCGGGGCAGCACCAGTTTGTTGGCCATCAGGTGAGATTAATGGTGGCGCGACAACCTTCAAAACGGGCACATTTTGGGCTAATACATGGGTGCTAATATCAAGGTATTTTTCATCAACGAGGGTAATTATCCCGTCTTTGTCAATCCCTGTAAAGCGTAAATAGGGTTGTTCAAGGCTATAGCTGCCGAGAATATCAATGTTATTACCTTCGGCGACAATCCCACCAATATCGCTGACAAACATGTTGTAGGCTTTAAGCGATTCTTCGCCAGCCACCGGAATTGGCAGCTTTTCGGCAATCCCAGCGTTGCGGAAGGTTGATTTTTTAATCCGCTCACCGCCACGAATGTCGGTGGTCGTTACCTTCCCTTGAACCACGCTATAAAATTCGGTGTACAGTACATCGTCGGGGGTAACATCGCTAGGAGGAACTTCAAGCGGGTTGAAGTATTGCTCAAGATCCGCACCAGTAATCAATTTGTTGGCTTCGATATCGGTCGCCGCTTCTAAAATTTGCACATTCGGAACCGGCATATTGGTTGGCTCAAGTAATGAGGGGTCTCCACTTGTTTGGCTTTTTTGCTGATTGGTTAAATAAACATACCCGCCAGCAAGCGCGGCTATGAGAACAACGACGGCAAGAATCATGCCCAGAGCTGGGTTTTGGCGCATAAAAATACGTCCTCCGAAACAATATTGGGAGCTCGTGAGGCAAGCGTGCCCCCGTTTTATAGTGAGGTTTGCGGCTATTATACACGATTGATCAACTGTCCATCACAGCTTTGCAAGCAGATCAAGCAGCCTAATGATTAAAGAGTGGTTAAATAATCAGCCAGCATCGTTGATGCTGGCTGAGCACGTAGCGTTTTATTTGGCAATCTCGCGCGAAATTACCAAGCGTTGAATTTCACTCGTGCCTTCATAAATTTCGGTGATCTTGGCATCGCGGAAGTAGCGTTCAACCGGATATTCTTTGGAGTAGCCGTTCGAGCCGAAGATTTGCACGGCTTTGGTGGCTGTCCACATGGCGGTTTCCGAGGCATAAACTTTGGCCATCGCCGCCGCCGCAATATAATTCTCGCCCTGATCTTTAAGCCATGCCGCATGATAGGTCAACATCCGAGCAGCTTTAATTCGCGTCGCCATATCGGCTAAGGTAAAACCCACCGCTTGAAAATTGATGATCGATTGGCCAAATTGTTCGCGGACTTTGGCATAATCCAGGGCCGCTTCATAGGCTCCTTGGGCAATCCCCAAGGCCTGCGAGGCGATGCCAATCCGTCCACCATTCAAGATCGTCATAGCGATTTTGAAGCCTTCGCCAGGTTGGCCGAGCATGCGGCTTTTGTGCACTCGATAGCCATCATACGACATTTGAGCCGATTGCGCCGAACGAATGCCCAATTTATCTTCAACCTTAAGGATTGAAACGCCTGGCTCATGGGTATCAATTAAAAATGCGGTGATGCCTTTGACTCCTTTTTCTGGGGCAGTCATGGTCATCAACAAAATTGTGTCGGCTTTTGAGCCATTGGTAACCCAGTTTTTGGTGCCCGTAATGATGTAGTAATCGCCATCTTCAACAGCGCGGGTTTTCTGGGCCGCCGCATCCGAGCCTGCGCCAGGCTCTGAGAGCGAGAAAGCGCCGAGTTTTTGGCCACTAGCCAAGGGGGCTAGGATATCACGTTTTTGTTCTTCAGTGCCAAATTTTTCAATCCCAGCACATACCAATGAATTATTGACCGAGGCAATGACCCCAACCGAGGCATCAACCCGTGAAAGCTCCTCGATCATAATTGCATATGAAACGTAATCGAGGCCTGCTCCACCGTAGGCTTCATCGATCGCCACGCCCATAAAGCCCAATTGGCCCATCTTTTGCACAATGTCAGTCGGCCAAATTTTATGCTCATCACGCTCAGCAACTGTTGCCCGAATTTCACCTTCGGCAAATTCGCGAGCCGCTTTACGCATAAATTCCTGATCGTCCGAGAGCTTGAAATCCACGTTGATTCCTCCAAAATCTGTCGAATGCGCTTAATCGTGATTATACGCGAGGATCGGCTGATCGTTCTAAATCGACCCAGCGCACTAAACTGCGCAAGGGATCACGCCCATCGTGATGCCAAGCCGCTTGGGGAAAGGCTTGTTGCCCCGCTTGGCAGATACGCATCACGCCAATTGCCGCCAGCGCCTCAGCCAATTCATGACGCTGTGCAGCACTACATACCAGCGTAACACTTTGCAGATGTTGATGCAATGGCTTTAATCGCTGTTCAAACTCAGCCCAATCGGTCACTGGCACAAGTTTAATCAAGCGGCCAGCCGCTGAGGGCAAGGCTTCACGTTGATCAACCACCACGAGCCATGGCTGATCGGGCTGGCTCAACAGTTGAATTGGCTGGCCGCTCAGGGCTTGCCATTCATAGTCGTCAGCACTACGGCGGGTAGCAGCCAGAATCGAGCTACTCGCCGGATAGCGCTGGCTCAAATCAGCCAAGGCTTGGTTTAGGGCAAGCCCCAATTGGCTTAATTGCTCAGTCGTTGGCGCTTCAACAACAATTGCTTGGGGCGAAACGCAGCCTTGTTGCTCCAGTATCACGCTGTCATAGGCCAATTTGCTGGCAATTTCAGCCAAATTTGGCGAAGCCAACATGCTTTGGCTAAGATAGGCCAACGAGTAACGTGAGCCATAATCCAGCCAGCGAATATGCGCAGGGCTACGTTGGCGTACCGCTGCAATCGCTGCATCGCTGGCATTGGCAATAATCGCCTCGGCACTGGCCAAAATTGGGGCTTCGAGCACTTGATCGCCGCCGCTCCACCAGAGCACTGCAATGCTATCAGCCAATTCAGGTAGTTGCTCAATTAAGCTTGTGGCAAAGGCCGCCGCCCACAATGGCTCACCACGAGCCACTTTAACCAAACTTGGCGACTTGACCAGCAAGCCATCGATCAGGCTTTGAATCGCCACCCCAGGCACGTTGCCAGCGCAAATATGCCACGTTAGGCGCGGGCCAACTACGCGACTTTCGCCAACCACACTTGGTCGCCAGCCATCAAGCACCAAGGGGTCGCTAAATTGTTCGTTCAAGCGTTGCCAAAGTTGTGGAGCACGCCAATCGGCCAGCATGCGATCGAGCACTTCGTTCAGCATGGCCAGGCTATAGCCATTAATCTGGGGTAATTGATCGAGTAATTGCCAACGCGGCGGATAATCTGGCGCAAGCCATTGTTGCGCCGCCCGATCGATCGCTGCCACAATTGTGGTGCTCGGGATTCGTTGCAAGGTGCTGGCGCTGGAACGTAAATGCTCGACTAATTGCAACATCTGACTGGGGCTTGGTTGGGGCATAAGCACCCTTAACCCGCCAAATTGCTGGCTGGTTTGAGGCCAAGCAAAATTTGACGGCAAGCAGGCGCTCATTGGCTTAATGCAGCCATACAGGCCTCGCGAATCGCCCAGGCTTTGGTGAGGCTTAGCCCTTGGCTGGTAGCCCATTTCAAGAGAAAATTACGATGAACAGTTCGTTTGAAATCGCCAATTTGCTCAGAATTAATCTGTTGCTCTTCAAAAAATTGCAAAATTGGCTCAGCCTTTGGTGAGCGCGTTACATCAATGTTCCAACGGCCATAGCGTAAAAAACAATGGGCTTCAGGAATCGAGGGTAAATTATTCGAAGCAAGAGTTTCACCCACACCTGGCGTATTCTTGCCATCCATTAGATAAATCCCGAAATATAAATTAATTGGCAAGGCTAATTCGCGGGCCAACTCGGCCAAGAAGGCATGTTTGGTGCTGCTGGTACCACGTTTTTCGCTCAAGACCAAGCGCCAATCGAGTGGGTTGGTATTGCGCCCAAAAGGTAGCGTGGCAATCCAGCGGGCTACTGCTTGATAATGTTCTAATCCTTGAGAGATCAGGCTCGCGCTTATTGGCAAATCGGCATCGAGTGGCACATCAGGCAAGCGTCCAACAATCATGACATCATCTCCATTGAATATGTGGCGATAACCGGACTTGCTTCACGATCGCAAAGTTGTTGTTGGCGAACCCGCCCCCAGCGGTAGTAGCCAAGCCCTTGCGGCGAATTGGATAAACGATGGCAGGGAATAATTAATGCTAAAGGATTATGGCGCAAGGCTTGATTGATCGCATGAGCAGCTTGATACGGCGTTGGCAACGTTTGGGCAAGCTGTTGATATGACCATTGCTGACCAAAGGGAATTTGGATTATTTGTTGCCAAATTGCTTGCTGCTGCGCCGAGCCATGCCAGGCAATTGGTAATGCAAATTGCTGGCGTTGGCCCGAAAAATAGGCCTGATATTGATAAAATGCTTGGTCAAGCAATGTATTTGAGCGATAGAGCAACAAGCGTTCGGGGTAGGCTTCGGTTAATTCAGCCAACAACTCACTATCATCATCGGCAAAACTGGCCAACAACAACCCCTCGGACGCAGCCGCCAGCAGCAAACGCCCAAACGGGCTGGTTTGAATACAATACTCTACGGGCATAATGCTATTTTCTAGTCAGCGGCAAATAGATGGGCTGAAGCTGATCAACCACCCGCAGGCTTACTTGAACGGTGCGTGAAGCAACACCATCACCATTAACCGTAAACTGATAACTATAGGTTCCGGCACTTAGGCTACCAACTTGTGCCTTGATCGTCAAATTGGCGGTGCCAACCACGCTACCACTGCTCGGCGTAACGGTTAAACCCGCCGAAGCATTGCTAATATTCCAAACGAGGGCATTTTCGCTGCCGCCATTGCTCAACGGAATATCGGCCCGTGCCTCGCCACTGCTAACTTCGGCCAATAAACTCAGCGAATTTTGCACATTCAAGCTGACCGGAATTTTCTGCACAATAAAAATTGGGTCGTTGGTCAGCACAATACTAGCGGTTGTGCCATTAATCGTTGGGCTAAACGATTGATTATTGCGGGTGCGGAAAATCCATTGCTTGCCAGCAGTCAGCGGGAACTGAATGGTGGTATTAGCCCCGGGAGTCCAAAGCACATCAATTTCGGTGTTGCCACGGCTATACCGATAGGCATACACGCCGCCAGTGTTATTGCTATTGGCAACATAATTGTGGGTATGCACGCCAGTTCGAATGCCAAGCGGGGTGGCCTCATTCAATAAACCAGCCATGGTTTGAAAAGCGGTGTAAGCTTGTTTTTCTGGCTCAGGCGTATTTAAATCATTAAGCAATTCCGAGCCACTAAATGGGTGCGAACCATTGAAAGCATCTTCAAGTTGCAACCAATTAATATGCTGCACACCTAATTGTTGGGCAATCACAAAGCTACGAATTAGGTAGCGAGCTTGATTTTCGGCGCTAACCACGGGGCAACTGGTCGAGCCAGGGCTGGTACACCAACCAATCTCGGTGATCCATATTGGGGCGCTAGGACGGCCAATATCGTTAGTCAACCAATTACGGGTGTTGAGTAAACGCCCTTCGAGCGTGACGCTTGAAAATGTGCCGATCGCATCGGGGGCAATCGTCGGCATGTAGGGGTGAATTCCCAGCACATCAAAGCTGGTTTTGGCCTCAGGTATTTGGCGAAACACCCCATTTGTGCCATTGAGAAAATCGAAGCCATCGCTAAAGCCATCGAACACATACACCCCGCCAGCTACCACAATCGCCGTCGGATCAGCTTGTTTGATCGCGGTATAGGCGGCGACCAAAATTTCGCCATAACGGCGGCGGCGCAAAGCCTCGTTGTTGTTGATTGAACTCCAGGTAGCAACAAAGTTTGGCTCGTTCCAAATTTGCCAAGCAGCAATGCGCGGCGAGCCTGGGGCATCACTGACTCCATCGCCATCGTAGCGCTCGACCATCCAAGCGGCAAACTCGGCGTATTGGGCCGGATCGCTCGGCGGACACCAGTAGTTGTTATTGCCAGCACACGAAGATTCGCGTGCCCACGCTGGGGTCGTCAGCAGCATGCCAATAATCCCAAGGTTGGCATCGGCGACGGTTTTGATTCGGCTATCGTAGGTGGTGCGAAATGTGCCATTGTTTGGCTCGATTTCGGCCCATGGCAACTCTTCGAGCGACCAATCGGCGTTGGCCGAGGCCATGGTTTGGGCTAATTGCGCCACATTATCGCCACCAGCCACCCGCTCATTTTTGGTGAGGTAGCCATTGATGCCCCAAGGCGTGATTGTGCTGGGCTGAGCAGACGGCGCATCGGGAGCAGCCGGAGCAGGAGTAACAAGCCCAAAGAGCATCACCAGTAATAAACCAAATTTGCGCAAAATAACAACCTCGTGAACAAAAAAAATCAACTGTGTACATTATACACAGTTGATCAATTTGGTGCCGAAGGTGGGAGTCGAACCCACATGAGGTTGCCCTCAATGGTTTTTGAGACCATCGCGTCTGCCATTCCGCCACTTCGGCTTATTGATGTTGTTAACTGGTCGGGGCGCCGCGATTCGAACGCGGGACCTCTTGAACCCCATTCAAGTGCGCTACCGGGCTGCGCCACGCCCCGTCAAGTTCATTGGCTCTCAGTCACGACAGCCGCATTAGATTACCACGAAAGCCCTGCCTTGTCAAATTCGATGATCGGGGATCGGTTGTTGGGGATCGGGGTCTGGCAGAAGGCTATTGTTAACGACAAAGAGCGTTTTTTAACCACGAATGACACGAAGAACACAAAGGGGCATGAGCTATTGGCTTTTGGCTGAAGATCATAGCCGATACCAACCATTGTTCCGATCGCCAATAGCCCAAAGCCATCCTTAACTTTGGGCCTTCTGCTTTTGAATTTAATTCGGGTCGGTATAGCGTGACCAACTACCGTCGTTGGTCATAACCCAAATGCGGTCTGGGCGACCTTCGAGGGCTGGCGAGAACAACATCATGCCGTTGGGAAAATATTGCACCACGCCAGTAATTGGATATTCGGGGCTATTGGCCCAACTTAACGCTGAGCGAATGGCACTGATCGTATGCCAGAGCGTGCCAAAACCACGAATTGGCTCCAATTTTCCAGCCGGCGCAGTTTCGCGCGGTTCATCATATGAGGGATCGTTGGGGTTGGCAAAACTTTGCCACGAACCGCTAGCTGCCGCGCCATAATAAACATAAATTTGGTCGCTATTGCCCACCCAATACATCATCCCGCCATCAAAATATTGAATTGAGGCGGTGCTAGCGGCCTCGCCACTACTCGGGCAGCCCAAGGCTTCGGCAATGTTGAGATTCGTGCGCCAAAGCGTGCCAAAACCACCTTGCAATGGCCCAACACATGCCGCCAAAACCGTTGGCGTTGCCACGATTGGGGTTGGCGGATTATTGGTTGGGGCTGACGTAGGGCTTGACGCTATTGGAACTACTTGGGTTGCAACGGGCCGAGCAGTTGTTTGAGCAGCTTGGCTTGGTTGTGCAGCCTCAGCTGTAGGGCTAGGAGCGCTCGCTTCAACCGTGGCGGTGCTGCTGACAGGCATGGTTGCGGTTGGTGTTGGGTTGATTTGGGCAGCTAAAGCGGTTTGGGTTATGCCAATTTGGGCAACTTGGGTTTGATATTGGCCACGTTCGGCGGCTTCAGTTGCAAGGGTCTGTTTGGCCTCTTGACGATTATCCAAAACAGTATCAGTGACAAACATCAGCACGCCGGTAATAATCAAGCCAATTAACAAGAGAATTGGCCATGTTGAAGGGCGTTTACGGCGAGTGATAGCCGATGTTTGAGTCGCCCCTTGGGCTTTGGCTACAATTTGCTCGGCGGCCACACTTGGAATGACGACTGCTTGCTTGGCTCCAGGTGGCGGAGTTGCGGCAATTCCAGTTGGCGAACCAATTGCTTCATTCAAAGCGCGGGCAAATAGGCCCGCCGATTTAGTCCGATCAGCAGGATTTTTAGCCAGTGCCGCGCTGAGCACTGCATCAATCGATGGTGGCACATGTGGGTTGCGCAACGAGGCTGCTTCGGGCACACGCGAAAGGTGCGCCAGCAGAATATCAGTCGTTGAGCCATCGAAGGGTCGTGCCCCAGTCAACATGCGATAGGCCATCACCGCCAGCGCGTAGATATCAGCCCGCGCATCAACTGGGCCAATTTTGCTATCGATCTGCTCAGGAGCCATATAATCGGGCGTGCCAACCATCACGCCGGTGGTCGTAAGGCCAGGGGCATCAAGCGATTTGGCAATTCCAAAATCAGTCAAAACAACCTGATTATCTGCATCGAGCATCACATTACCTGGCTTGATATCGCGATGCACCACCCCGCGACCATGGGCATAATCCAAGGCACTAGCAACTTGCCGCACAATTTCGCCAACTCGTTCTGGCGACAACGTGCTATCAATTAATAAACTATCTTGCAATGATTGCCCAGTTAGCAGCTTCATGGCGATATAGACCACGCCATCAGCTTCGCCAACATCATAAATTGGCACGATATGCGCATGTTCCAAGCGAGCCGCCAAAATTGCTTCACGCCGAAACCGCTCAACCAGGTTGGCATCGGCAACATATTGAGCATACAACACCTTGAGCGCCACCAATCGACGCAACATTGTATCCTCGGCCTCGAATACTGCGGCCATGCCGCCACGCCCAAGAATGTGGTTAATCTTATAGCGCCCAAGTTGCTTGCCGATTAAATCTTCGATGCGCATGCTTCCTCCACCCACCGTTGTTTAGAATGAGCCATGATGCCCAACCGTTGTAAGAACTGCTAAAGTTTGTTCAGCACAGCGCTGCCATGTCCATTGTTTGGCCCATGCTAAGCCGCGTTGAGCAAAATCGTGGCGTTGCTGTGGGTTTTGCCAAAGCTCAACAATCGCTGCGGCAATTGTAGCGGTTTGGCTTGGCTCAACCAACAAGGCTGCATCGCCAGCAACCTCAGGTAGGCTGCTTACATTGCTGGTAATCACTGGAACGCCACTGGACATGGCTTCCAAGACGGTCATGCCAAAGCCTTCGTAGAGCGATGGCAATAGATAGATTGTCGCACCACTGAGCAGCGCTGGTAAATCGTCGTCGGCCACATAGCCTAAAAAGGCCACATGCTCGCTGATTCCTAACTGTTGAGCTTGTTGGGTAATTTGTTCGGTTAGCCAGCCAGTTTTGCCGCCCAAGGCCAAAATCGGCAAATCAGGGCAGCGTTGGCGGGCTTGGGCATAGGCTTCGATCAAGCGCACCAAATTTTTGCGTGGCTGAATTGTGCTGATAAATAATAAATACTCGCCGTGTAAGCCATATTTGGCGGCAGTCGCCTTGGTTTGCTCGCTCGAATGGGGATAAAAACGCTCGTGCACGCCGTGGTAGATTACGCTAATTTTTTCGGCGGCAATGCCTGTGTAGTGCAACAGATCGCGCTTGGTGGCTTCGGAGATCGCAATAATTTGGCTAGCCATACGAGCGCTCCACAAGGTTGAGTAGCGCAAATACAGCCGTTGGCGGGCGGGGTGCGATTCAGGGTGGTGTTCGTAGCCCAAATCGTGAATCGTCACAACGCTCCGACGCGGCGGCAAACTTGGCAAAACATGGGCTGGCACAAATGCCACATCTGGCCGATCGATCTGCCATGTTGGGCCAAGCCGCAAGTGCGTCCATAAACGCGGCGCAGGAATCGGCTTGATCCGCCAATTGCGGCCTAGTGGGGGCAACGCTGCGGGGAGTTGATTCACATATAAACAATAGTGGTTGGTACGGTCAGTTTGAGCCAGCGCTCTTACTAATTCAGTTGTATATGATTCGGTGCCAGTGCGCTGCCCAACCGCCAAACGACTAGCATCAATTGCAATCTGCATACAGCCCTATTTCTCGCCAAAACTAGCTTAGGCATTGTAGCATATCGCATTTGGGGTTGATTTGTTAAATGCATTTACCGTATGCCTCATCCCCAACCCCTCTCTTTTCAAGGGTAGGTTTTTAAGATTGGGTGGAATTCGCCGTCGATGTTCATTCCCTCACCCCCTAGCCCCCTGTCCCGCCCGCGAGGCGAGAGGGAAGCCTGCGATCATGATCATTGGATCTCCCCTCTCCCACCGCAGTGGGAGAGGGGTCGGGGGTGAGGGAACTTAAAACCTACTTTGAAAGGCGACGGGGTGAGGGGTCGTAACGATCGCAAACAGGAGTTTTAGGGATTTTTGACTGGTTGCAATTTGCCGCGAATATCGCCATAGAAGGTTTGGCCTTTGGTGTGCAAATTGAAGTAAAGCTCACTTTGTTCGGCAATGTGCTGCATGCCTGAAATTGTTTGAACTTCATCGGGCAAGCCTGGCACAATTGGGCAACCAGCTGTGAATAAACCTAACACGCCCGAGCCTGCTTCGCTTTCCTTTTCGATATCGGTGTTGGTTAGCTCGACCGAAAACGTCCCATCAGCCAAATTTTCTTGAATATTGCCCGAGAAAGCGAAGTCGATCAAGATTGGGCCAAGAATATCGGGCTTGCCACAGTGAATATGAAACATCACCACATCTTCGGGTTTGACGTTTTCGAGTTTAACATCAACATAGGCCTTGCTGAGATCTTTGGTAATTCGCAAAAAACCGTGGCCGCGTGAAGTCCGATTGGCGCGAGGCTGCGATGGAGCGCTTGAAAGTAGCTCGTCGGGCGTAAACGCTGGAGCATCTTCTTCTTCGCCCGGCTCTTGGTGTGGGCTTAAAAATGCTTCATACACATAGCCAATTTCTTGCCCACGGCTGGGATCAAGCGCCGTATCGAGCGCTGGATTATTGGCTGGCTGACTGGCGGTGGTGTTGCTGGCATGCGCCATTTGGGTGTGAGCCGCTGCTGGAGCCGTCGTTGCACTTGGTTGGGTCGATTCTGCCGATTGACACGCTGCCAATAATCCAATCAAGGCCAATCCTGCAATTCCACGAGCCATCGCTTGCTTGATCATAAACACACTCCTAATATGTTTGATTTTTTTGATTCAATCCTGCGCCGCATGACTGCTATTATCGCAAATGACACACTGTGTGTCAATACCCAAAATTTTATATAGACAAGGGGGAAACATCGTTGATCTCTGAACCATACATCCTTATGTTCTATGTTCCCAAGTCGGCTACATATATAGGCTCATGACCAATTACGCCAAGCTCAGTCGTAAGGCTGAACCTTTCGTTAAGCGAATGAGTAATATACATAACACCTCAACGCTCATTCCTCAGGGCCAATTGGAGATTAGAACTATGAGCCGACTCTTACTTCGCAAACTTGCGTTGTTGATCGTGTTAGTGCCGGCATTACACTTTTTAGGGGCGTGGTATGCCTATCGTCAACAGGGCTTTTTTTATCCACCCAAAGAAGTGTCAACTCAAACAGGCAATGGATTTGATGTATCGTATGAGATTGATGATCGTCCATTTATAACCCATTATCGTGGCGTGATTAGCGCCATGATCGATGGCGATTTGGGGCGGATTGAACGGACGAAAGTCGCTGAATATATCGATGATTTTATTGTCCGTTCGGCGCAATTGTTGGGCGTGGCATTTCTCGCAACGATCGTTCTTGGCCTGGGGATGTGCTTGTTGTCCATTTCGCCGCGCACTGGGCGGGTCTCGCCGACAATGGTCACAATCTTTACCTTGGGCAATGGCATCCCTGGCTTTTTCTTGGGCACACTGTTAGTTTTAGGGTTGCTCTATGTCAAACGAGTTGGCTGGACCAACCAAGTGCTCTTGCCAGTGCAAGGCTATAGCACCTCCAAACATCTGATTTTGCCAGCATTAACCTTGGCTTTGCGTCCGGCGTTTTATATTGCCTCGATTGGTGCGAGCTTGCTCGAACATGAATTTCAGCAAGATTATGTGCGAGTTGCCAAAAGTAAAGGCTTGCGCTGGCGCACAATCGTCCGTCGCCATGCCATCCCCAATGTTGCGCCGGCGGTATTTGCTAGCTTAGGCCGTGGCCTACAGATGGTGGTTGGTAGCTTAATTTTGGTCGAAGCGTTGTTCGATTGGCGCGGTACAGGTTGGATGTTATTCAATACCCTGACCAATTCGCGCTCAATTACTTTTTTCAACCCCTTGATTTTGGCTTTACTGCTGGCCATGACTGGCGCTATTTTGATTTTGGTCGATTTACTAGCCTCGATGCTGAGCTTATGGATCAACCCGCTTGGGCGGCAAGCTAGTGTAGGGAGAGGCTAATGTTTAAAAATCTGCCATTGACCTTTGGTTTAAGCATTGTTGGCTTGATGCTGCTAATTGCGATCTTCGGCCCAAGCCTTGCTCCCCATGATCCAGTCGAGGAACATCGTGCTTTTCGCTATGAGGGCCAACTTTATGGCGGCCCACCGATGGCAGCCTTGCCACCCTTCAGCCACCCCGAATATCCTTTGGGCTTCGATGATATTAGCCGCGACTTGCTCAGCCGTTTGTTATGGGCAGTTCGGCCAACTTTAGTGCTCTGTACAATTATCGCGGCGGTGCGCTTACTGCTTGGTTTGGTGGTTGGCGGGGTGGTTGGCTTTTTGGGGCCACGCGTGGCAAGTTGGTTGGATACAATTACCACCATCACCAGCTCCTTGCCAATTTTGATTGTAGCCTTGGGTTATTTGATTTGGACTGGCGGCAGTGCCGTAATTGTCTATCAAGGGGTTAGGCCGATCACTGCCAATAATGCAGGTTTAACGGCGTTTATTGTTGCTTTGTGTATGACTGGCTGGGTTAATAGCGCCAGCGTGGTGCAAGGCTATGTGCAAAAGATTTTGCATGCGCCCTATTTGGAAAGCGCTCAGGCAATTGGCTTGAATCGCTGGCAAATTACGCGGCGCTATATTTTGCCTCAGGTTTGGCCGTTGCTACCAATGTTGCTTGCCAGCGAATTAACCGCCGTCACCTTGATTGTGGCTGAGCTTGGCTATTTGGGCTATTACATCGGCGGCAGCTATATTTACACCGATAAAACCACCGACAGCCCTTTACCCGATATTGTCAAGCAAAAAGCTGGTCAGCCTGAGCTTGGGCAGATGCTCTCAGACTTTTTTGGCCAATATAGCCGTGCGCCGTGGGTTTCTATTTTTGCTGGGCTTTTGATGGTCTTGCTGTTGGTTGGTTTTACCCTGACCAGCGAAGGCTTGCGCCGCTCGTTGGATATTACACGGCCTCGCCGCTGGAGTTGGCGCAACCTGTTACCACGCAAAACCAGCAAAACCAGTAAATCTAAGCTGAATCAAGCGGCCTAGAGCTTTGCTATCGCCAATCATTTTTTCGTGTCGCTCACCTGTTCCACCTCAGCGCCGGAACGGGTACAATAGAGAGAGCAACATACTAAACATCACGGTTATCGACCGTCACATAAGGACTAGATCAATGACTCACCCGCTGCTGATTGGGTTGAATGCCCAACAACAACGCGCAGTCCAAGCGATTCATGGGCCAGTGTTGGTGCTGGCTGGCCCAGGCTCGGGCAAGACCCGCGTGCTGACTCATCGGATTGCCTATTTAATTAATGAAGTTGGGGTTCGCCCCTATAACATTTTAGCCGTCACCTTTACCAACAAGGCTGCCCGCGAAATGCGCGAACGGATTGGAAACTTGATTGGCGAAAGTCGTGCTCACGATGTAATGATGGGTACATTCCACTCAATTTGCGCCCGTTGGTTGCGCCGCGATATTCAGCATCTGCAACGCGCCAACGATTTTGTGGTTTACGATGCCGATGATCAGCAACGGGTAATGAAGCAGATTTTGCGCGAATTGGATTTAAGCGAGAAGCAATATAATCCGCGTTCAATTCATGCCCGCATCTCCGCTGCTAAAAACGAAATGATTGGGGTTGCTGAGTTTGCCCGCAGCGTTAGCAGCTATTTTGATGAAATTGTCTTGCGCTGTTATGAGCGCTACGAAAAACAATTGTTAGCCAATAATGCCCTCGATTTTGATGATTTGCTGCTCAAAACCGTTAATTTATTCGAATATCATCCCGATGTGCTAGCGCGGTATGCCGAACGTTATGTGCATGTCATGGTCGATGAAGTGCAAGATACCAATCGGGTGCAATTTTCGTTGATCAATCAAGTTGGTGCAGGCCATAACAACTACTTTTTGATCGGCGATATTCAGCAATCAATTTATGCTTGGCGTGGGGCGAGGTTGGCGAATGTGCGCGAATTTGAAGAAGCCCACCCTGATGTGCAAATTATTCCACTGGAGCAAAATTACCGTTCCACCCAACCAATTCTTGATGTCGCCCAATCGATCATCGATGCGGCCTATGATCGTCGCCATACCACCAAAATCTGGACTGATCAGCAGGATGGCGAGTTGGTTTCGTTGGTCGAGGCCTATGATCACAATGAAGAAGCGCGTTGGGTGGCCGATGAAATTATGCGTATTCGCGGGCGTGAAGGCCGTTCGCTCGACGATTTTGCTGTGATGTATCGCACCAACGCCCAATCCCGTGCCTTTGAAGAGGCCATGATCAGCCGCAACCTGCGCTATCGATTGGTCGGTGGCACGCGCTTCTACGAACGCAAAGAAATCAAAGATGTTGTGGCCTACCTACGAATTATCCACAATCCCCACGATGAAGTTAGTTTGCTACGGGTGATTAACGTGCCAGGCCGAAGCATCGGCGATCGCACTCAGCAAGAGCTATTGCAATGGGCACGCAATCTCGATGTCTCAATTTGGGATGCCCTCGAACTGCTAGCTACTAACGAAGCCCAAAGTCCGCCGATCAGCGGGCGAGCACGCAACGCCGTTGAGCAATTTCAAAAACTGGTAGCAAGCCTACGCGATCTGCGCCACGATTTGATGCTCGGCGAGTTGATTCAGCGCTTGCTTGAGCGGGTGCCATTGCAAGAGTTGCTGGTGGCAGAATATGGCGAGGAAGAAGGCGCTGAGCGTTGGGAAAATATTCTCGAATTGCAAAACGTCAGTATGGAATATCTGGCCCTGCCGACCGAGGATCAATTGCCACGCTTTTTAGAAGAAGTGGCCTTGGTTAGCGATGTTGATAGCCTTGATTCCAACAAAGAGCGCGAGCCTGGTGTGACCTTGATTACCTTGCACCAAGCCAAGGGTTTAGAGTATCCGGTAGTATTTTTGGCTGGCTTAGAAGAAGGCTTGTTGCCGCACGGACGCTCAGTTGACGACCCCGAAAGTATCGAGGAAGAGCGTCGTTTGCTCTATGTTGGTACAACCCGCGCCAAACAACGACTGTACATGCTCTATGCTTTCAAACGAGCAACTTGGGGCCGCACCGATATCACGATTCCTTCACGCTTTTTGGGCGATATTCCCAAAGATTTGCTGCAGCGCACGCCCACCCGTGAAGTCAAACAAATGCCAGTTCATGCCGCAAGCCAATGGCAAAGCAGCACGCCGCAACGCACGCGAGGCACGCAACCAAGCACCAGCAGCATGTGGAGTGGCGCGAGTGGACCAGTCCGGCCAAAACGCCCCGAACGTGAGCCAAGCGCCGCCAGTTATAGCGCTGGCGACAAAGTGCGCCATGCTAATTTCGGCGAGGGCGTGGTGGTCAGTAGCAAAATGGTCGGCGACGACGAAGAAGTTACCGTGGCGTTTCCAGGCAAAGGCGTGAAAAAGCTCTTGGCCGCCTTCGCCAAGCTCGAACGGGTTTAGCTGTGGTTTAGGAGGATGCGATGAATCAAACAACGTGGGATGCGGTTGATCAGTATATTTCCGATCGATTAGTCCAGGCTGATCCGGTGTTGGATGCAGCGTTGCAGGCCAGTGCCGAAGCAGGTTTACCACCAATTAATGTTGCGCCCAATCAAGGCAAATTGCTGCATCTATTTGCGCTGATGTGTGGGGCTAAGCGCATTTTGGAGATTGGCACGCTGGGAGGGTATAGCTCAATTTGGTTGGCTCGCGCCTTGCCTGCCGATGGCAAATTAATTACTTTGGAATATGAGCCGCATCACGCCGAGGTTGCCACAGCCAATATCGCCAAGGCAGGCTTGAGCCAAAAGGTTGAAGTTCGGGTTGGCGCAGCGCTCGATAGTCTAGCTCAGTTGGCTGAAGCAAAGATTGAGCCATTCGATCTGATTTTCATTGATGCCGACAAGCCCAATAACCCGCACTATTTGGCGTGGGCACTCAAATTTGCCCATGTTGGCACGGTGATTATTGGCGATAATGTGGTGCGTAACGGCGCAGTCACCGATCCGAGCAATCCTGACCCAGCAATTCAAGGAACCCGCCAGTTGTTTGATGATTTAGCTTCGAACCCCAAGCTGACCGCCACAGCCCTGCAAACTGTTGGCAGCAAAGGCTACGATGGCTTTGCAATTGCGATTGTCCAGCAGCTCTAAACATCAATGAATCCAGCCATAATTCAAGCCAGTTGATTAATCTCAACTGGCTTACTTGTTTAAGTGCATTTCGATGACATAATCAATCTCGATTCCATCGTTGCTGGCTCGAAATAATTAATTTCTGCTTGATTTTGATCCTATATTTCTCCATTTATTGTCATTTAGGGGGTGCAGGGGGATGAAAACACCCTGCGTTCCCCGCCTTGAGGTGGGGCGGATGGGTGGTGATCATAGAAATCTGGGTTGGATGTACAAAACTCGATCATAGGGCAAATTGTTTAACGCTGCAATGTTCAGTCGTTGGGCGGTACAATCAAGCCCGATTGATTGGCATAATGCGTTTGATTAAGGAGGATGCGATGCAAGACGATCAGATGGTGCTACGTGAATTGGTCACAACCTGGATTCAGGCGACCGAAGCTGGCGAGGTGAGCAAAATTTTGGCGCTGTTGGATGATGATGTGATTTTTTTGGTGGCTGGTCAAGCGCCGCTGCGTGGTAAGGCAGCTTTTGTCGCAGCCTCGGCGGGCTTGAGTCAATTCGAAATCAAAATCAATTTTGAAATCCAAGAAATTAAACTTAATGGTAAATGGGCGACCTGCTGGAATCAGTTACGAGTGCAGATTCAGCCGCCGCATGGCAAACCGCCGATTGTACGAGCTGGCGATAGCTTTTCGTTATGGCAAAAACATGCCCATGGCTGGCTATTGCTGCGCGATGCCAATATGCTCCAAACATTGAAAGAGGCATAATTATGTATATTCCCAACCATTTTGCCGAGCCAAATCCCGAGGTCTTGCACGAATTAATCCAACGCCAACCCTTGGCGACGATTATTACGCTTGGCGCTGAAGGCATTAATGCCAATCATATTCCGCTGTACCTCGACCCTCAAGCGGGCGAGTTTGGCACACTGTATGGCCATGTGGCACGAGCCAATCATATGTGGCAGGAGCATGATTCGCAACACGAAGTTTTGGCGATTTTCCATGGAACTGATAGCTATATTACGCCAAGTTGGTATGCTAGCAAAGCCCAAACTGGCAAAGTTGTACCAACTTGGAATTATGCTGTGGCCCATGCCTATGGCCCTTTGCAGGTGATCGACGACCCACAATGGTTGCGCCAACAGCTTGAGCAGCTGACCAACCACAACGAAGCTAGTTTTGAGCATCAGTGGCAGGTTGCTGATGCGCCACACGACTATACCGAGGCTCTGCTCAAAGCAATTGTTGGCATCGCTATTCCAGTTACTCGTTTGCTTGGCAAATGGAAAGTTAGCCAAAATCAGCCGCAGGCCAACCAACAAGGCGTAATCGCAGGTTTAGCGGCTAGCTCAGAGCCAAATGCCGCCGCCATGATTGATCTGATCAAACAACGCCAATCGTCTTGACAGCCCTGTATACTAGCCAATGTAAGATGCTGTGGATTGTTAGACCCTTCCTTGCAGCTACCCAGCAGCTCGATATGCTCTTGTTGCCTTGACCCACTGCGTTTTTCGCACTTGGGTCAATTGATTTGGGATTCTTGTTTTAGGAAGGAGTATGCACATGGCTCAACGTTTATGGGCACGCCGCTGGGCGAAATTTCAAGCAGTTGGCTTGATCCTGCCAATCTTGGCGGCCTGCGGCGCAAGCACAACCGAGGATCGCACGATTGCCTTGGCAACTGTGCCACCACCAACCGCCACCGCCACAACCGCACCAACCGAGGTTCCAGCAGCTACCAGTGAGCCAACCGTTGCCGCAACCAATCCGCCTGCTGCGACTGCGACCACTGAGGCCTCTCCAACCGCCACCTTTACCCCAGAGCAAGCCGAACTCGAACGGCGTTTTCGAGCGGCAGTCAGCGATGCCGAAATTGCCGAACCCAGTGAAATCTCAGATAAGCTGACGATCGTTGATCCCAGCAATAGCAACCTCGTGTGGGATGAAGCAACAGGCCGCGTGTTGGTGGCGACTTGGACATCGTGGAATGGCTACGACAATTTAGTGGGTCAAGAAACCACGACCACCCGCGAAACTTGGGTGACCGCCGTGCCCGAAATGCAAACCTTTTGCAAAGCCTATCTACCAACGAGCGATGTACCATTAACCTTGCGGTTGGAGCAATTGCTGGGATTACCTGCCAACAACGGCAAAAATCGGATTGTGCATTTGTGGGTTCCAGCCGAAGATCTGTTTCGACCCAGCCCCGACCCTGAAATTACGGATAATATTGCCCAACTCGAAATGCCCGAACCAAGCGCCTTCCCTTCGCAACAAGATTATGAATTTAGCCGCGATTGGTTCAATCTCCAACGCAGCTTCTCATATGATCCCAAAAATGGCTACCCTTGGACGCGGCTTGGTTATACGTATGATTGGGGCAATCAGGCTAGTGAGGTTGGTTTGAGCGAATTTGTGGTTTGGGCCAAAACTACGGTTAAGGTCGAGAGTGTGACCCAAAACGAGGATTATTGTCGCCCATAAACAGGCGGTTAAGCATCTGCAACCACACGAGCTAGCAAACTACGGTATTGTAATCAGAGCAAAGAACATAGATGTAAGGTTCACTGGATTAACAACGGCCCGCATGCCCTCACCCCCTGCCCCCTCTCCCGCCCAGCAGGCGAGGGGGAACCGCTCCATCATGATGATTGGGACTCCCCTCGCCTGCCGCAGTGGGCGAGGGGCTGGGGTGAGGGAAGGAGAGAACAGTTTTTAACCTCATAAACCATTACACATAGAGCAGAGGGCTATTGGGCATCGATGAGAAACTTAAGATCAGTATAGCCAAAAGCCGATAGCCTCAGCTTCGCGGTTTCCGCCCTTTATGGCTCGTAAGGATTAAACGATTGAAGCGCTTATTACAATTATTCTACGCTGAGCGCTGGCAAGTGCTATTGGTGATTGGGCTTGGTTTTGCCACGGTTGGCAGTAGCGTTGGCCTGATTGCGACCTCGGCCTATTTGATTGCCAAAGCCGCATTAATGCCCTCGATTGCTGAGTTGCAGGTGGCGGTTTTGGGCGTGCGCTTCTTTGGGATTGCCCGTGGCGTGTTACGCTATGCTGAGCGCTATCTCTCGCATCGTTTGACCTTTCAGATTTTGGCTCAATTACGTTCGTGGCTATACGCAGCCTTGGAGCCGCTAGCCCCCGCTCGTTTGCTGCACTATAGCCGTGGCGATTTACTGACGCGCACTATCAGTCATATCGATAGTTTGCAACATTTGTATGTGCGGGCGATTGCTCCGCCGTGGGTCGCCTTATTGGTCGCCTTGGCAACCAGCCTCTTGATCGGCTCGTTTGTGTGGCAATTGGGCTTGGTATTGTTGCTCTGCCATTTGTTAATTGGTGTAGTCGTACCAGCCCTGAGCCTGCGTCAAAGCCGTCAACCTGGAGCCAAGGTTAATCAACAAAAACAGGCTTTGAATCAGGCAGTTGTCGAAGCAGTTACGGGCAGTGCGGATATTATGGCGGCCAATGCTGAGCTATTGGTTCAACAGCAGCTGACTCAATTAAGCCAACAACTGGCTACCAGCCAACGCCGCTTGACCAATGCCCGCATCACCAGCACCAGTTTGCTGAATGCATTGGTGATGCTGAGCACCTTGTTGATGGTGGGATTGGGTAGTTGGTTTGTCGAACAGGGCCAGCTTAATCCATTGTACCTAGCCGTGATTGGGCTGAGCACCTTGGCCAGTTTTGAAGCTTTGGGTAATCTGATTCAGGCAGCACATATTTGGCAGAGCAGCCAACAAGCGGCCAAGGCCATGTTCGAGTTGGTCGATGCCCGACCTGCGGTCAGCGATCCAGCTGAGCCAAGCAAGCTCTCAACGTCAAGCCAAATTCGGTTTGAGCATGTGGATTTTGGTTATGTAGAAAACCAGCTTGTGCTGCGTGATTTGAGCTTTGAGCTAGCCCCTGGTGAAATTGTGGCCTTGCAAGCGCCAAGTGGCGCGGGTAAAACCACCGTTGCCCAATTGTTACTACGCTTTTGGGATGTGCAAGCGGGCGCGATTTATCTGGGCGATTGTGATATTCGCCAGTTGCGTTTAGCCGATTTACATCAGCAAATTGGCTATGTTTCGCAGCATACCGAGCTATTTAATGGCAGTTTGCGCGATAATTTACGCCTTGCTAATCCCGCCGCCAGCGAAGATGATCTAGTACAAGCCTTGGAAGTCGCTCAACTCAGTAATTTACTGGCCAAACTCCCAGCTGGTTTGGAGACATGGATTGGTGAGCAAGGAGCCAAATTAAGTGGTGGTGAACGCCAGCGTTTGGCTTTGGCGCGGGTACTACTTAAACCAGCCCCAATCTTAATCCTCGATGAACCAACCGCCCAGCTCGATTATGCGAATGAAGCAGCTTGGTTAGCAGCGCTCAAACCTTTGCTGGCTGATAAAACGGTGCTCTTGATTAGTCATCGTAGGGCCGTCCAAGCGCTGGCTGATCGCAGCATTTACTTAGAGGTGTCAGATACTCGTTCGCAATGAGTTCGATTGGCGCGAAAGCCTCGGCTTGGTGATTTAGTTAGACAAACGCCAAACCAGATCAGCAAGCCGAGGCTTTGCTTTTATTCCATATGCAAGGATGAAAATTTAGAAGATTTCTTGCAAACTCACCATTTGCTCACGCGAAGGGCCGACCGAAATCATGCCCAAGCGCACGCCAACCAATTGACTGAGACGGCGAACATAGCGTTGCGCCGCTTCGGGCAACTCATCCAAGGTGCGGGCATGGCTGGTGTTGGTTTTCCAACCAGGATATTCTTCGTAAATTGGCTCAACTTGGCTGAGCACCGAAATTGACGATGGGAATGAATCAAGCTCGGTGTCGTTCCAGCGATAGCCCGTACAAATTTTGAGCGTCTCAACATCGTCGAGCACATCGAGTTTGGTAAGGGCGATCGAGCTAATGCCATTAATTTCGGCAGCATAGCGAGCTGCCACCGCATCGAACCAGCCAACCCGTCGTGGGCGACCAGTGGTTGTGCCAAACTCATGGCCGGCTTGGCGAATATACTCACCAAGTTCATCGGTTAATTCGGTTGGGAATGGCCCACCGCCAACGCGGGTTGTGTAGGCTTTGTAAATTCCGACTACACCATTTAAGCGCATCGGCGGAATTCCCGCGCCTTGGCACGCGCCCGCAGAGCCAGTTGCAGTTGAAGTCACATACGGGAATGTGCCATAATCCACATCCAATAATGCTCCTTGATTGCCCTCGATCAAAATTGGAATATCGCGGCGCAAGGCATCTTGAACCATGGTGTGGATGGGCACGATGTGGGCTTCGAGTTGGCGACCAAACTCCAAATATTGCAGATACATATCATGCAATGAAGCGCTTGGCTGAGCGCCATACATCTTATTCAACACGCGGCCCTTGTATTCGAGCACGCTGGTTAGGCGACTAAGCAAGGTTTCTTCGTGCAGCAAATCGCCCATACGAATGCCCATGCGCGACGCTTTATCGACGTAGGCTGGGCCAATACCACGCTTAGTTGTGCCAATTTCGTTCGCGCCGCGATCTTTTTCTTCGAGCGCATCGAGCGAAACGTGATAGGGCATAACCACATGTGCCCGATCGCTGATATATAATTGATCAAGCGAAACATTGGCCTCACGTAAGGCCTGCAACTCCTTCATCAACACCGCAGGATCGATCACGGTGCCTGCGCCGATAATATTGACGACATTCGCATCGAAAATTCCGGCAGGCGTGAGGTGCAATTTAAACGTGCCAAGATGGTTAATCACCGTATGGCCGGCATTAGAGCCACCAGCAGCGCGAATAACCATTTTAGCTTTGGTTGCCAATAAATCGACAACACGACCTTTGCCCTCGTCGCCCCATTGAGCGCCAAGAACTGCAACGACTGGCATATGTATCACCTTTTCTGTAAGAGGAGCAAATACCGTGGTTATGGGCGACCGAGCAAACGCAGCCGGAATAACGCCCAAACCGTCAAAAAGCCATATTTGGGGTGCATCTTCTTACCTTCCTCGTAAGTACGCCCCAAGTATGTAATTGGCACTTCAAAAATTCGCTCACCCTGCATCAGAACCTTCGCCGTTATTTCTGCCTCAATCCGAAAATCATTGGAAACCAAGTTCATCGAGCGCATAATATCGGTGCGCATCACCTTGTAACAAGTTTCCATATCGGAGATCCAACAGTTAAACAGCAAATTGGTTAAAAAGGTGAGACCTTTATTGCCAATAGCATTCCAGAAATACATGCCCGTATGCCGACCCATAAAGCGCGAACCAAACACGACATTAATCAAACCAGCTTCAATTGGTTTGATCAACTCATAAAAATCGTGAGGGTCATATTCGAGGTCGGCATCCTGAATAATCACAATGTTACCCGTGGCATGAGCTAAGGCAGTGCGGATAGCCGCGCCCTTGCCACGATTTTGGCGATGTTGCACAACCTGCATGTGTGGGTAGGTTGCAGTTAGTTGTTGTAAAACCTGATAGGTATCATCACGTGAGCAATCATCGACGGCGATCCATTGCATTGGGATGGTAATTTGCGCCAAGCGCTCTAGCATGTTTGCAATTGTTGCTGCTTCATTGTAGCAAGGAATTAACACAGATAAAAGCATCATTTTGTCCTAAACATTTAACCCCCAGGCATGAATGCAGCTAGAGCACAACGACAACCAATACAATCAGGATTAATAACACCGCGACGACCACTGCTAAAAATTTGAGTTGCTCAGTTTGGCGTTGTTTGGCAATAATGCCCCGACATTCTGGACAATAGGGAACATCCTCCAATTTTGCGTTCAGCAGTGAGGGAGTTTTGATTGCAGCCCGCACCAACTCTTTGAAGGTGATCAACGGTTGCGCCATGCGCACCTCATCGGCTTTAAGCTGTCGTTTACAGCGAGTACATTCAACAGATGATTCGGAACTCATGGCGCATCCTCATTAAATTTACAATGAACGAACGTAGCGCTCAATTCGTTCTAAGGCAGTTTCGATATTATCCATGCTGGTAGCGTAGCACATGCGCACGAAGCCAGCGCCGCTTGGGCCAAAGGCATCGCCTGGCACAACTGCCACTTTTTCACGATAGAGCAAGCCTTCGACAAAGGCTTCGCTGGTTAGGCCAAGGCTACTAACTTGTGGAAAGACATAGAATGCACCCTGTGGCTCGAAAGTTGGCAAGCCAATTTGGCGCAATCCAGCCACAATCACTTGGCGACGGCGATCATATTCGCTGACCATGCGCTGCACATCTTCTTCGCCAGTTTGCAGCGCCGCTAAACCAGCATATTGGGCTACGGTTGGCGCAGACATAATAGCGTATTGATGGATTTTGCGCACAGCATTAGCAATTTCGGCACTAGCCGCCAACCAACCCAAACGCCAGCCAGTCATGGCATAGGCCTTGGAGAACCCGCCAAGCAAAATTGTACGATCGCGCATGCCAGGCAATTGGGCAAAGCTGGTATGTTCAACGCCATACACCAAACGATCGTAAATCTCATCGGAAAATACTAAGAGATCGTATTGCTCAGCTAGGGCAGCGATATCCAACAAGCGTTCGCGGCTCATCACCGCACCAGTTGGATTATTGGGATAGCCAATCAAGATTGCTTTGGTTTTCGGCGTGATCGCGGCCTCGATTGCCTCGCGGGTTACTTGAAACTCTTGCTCGACCGAGGTGCTGACATACACTGGAACCCCGCCAGCAAACACTACACTTGGGCCATACGCCACAAAACATGGCTCAGGAATAATCACCTCATCGCCGGGATCGATCGTTGCCAGCATCGCATTTTGCAAGGCTTCGCTGACCCCAACAGTAATCAACAACTCATTCTCAGGATCATAATTGAGTCCATATAAATGATTGAGGTGTTTTTGCAATTCTTGGCGTAATTCGATTGTCCCAGAATTCGAAGTATAGGCAGTTTTGCCCTGTTGCAATGAACGAATCCCAGCTTGGGTAATCGTGTAAGGCGTGACGAAATCTGGTTCGCCGATCCCGAGCGAAATCACATTATCCATTGTGGCAGCAATATCGAAAAACCGCCGTATCCCTGAAGGTGGAACGCTCTGCACCCTTGCAGAAAGTCGTTCGCGCGTCATGGCTGCCTCCTTGGCTGCTTGATTTGGATCGCGGGTGTATGATACCACAGTCATTTTGCAAAAAAACATCCCCCTGAATTGCCGCAGCAACTCAGGGGGAACCGATAGTTAATTAAGCCTGAAGCTTATTGGCCAGCTTTGATGATGATGACCAAAATGCCATCGCCCATGCCCATGCTGCTGCGATCAACAGTCATAATGACCAAGGCTTCGCCAGCGCTCATGTTGGCATAAGTCAGGGTTTGCGTACCGGCCATGCCGCCAGTGGTATCAGCACCAGTTGGCATTGAAGTCCAGCCAGCAGCAGTCAATTCGTCATCATAGAAGGTTTTGATTTCTTCTGGGGTTGCAGTTGAGATATAAGCTTGCTTGCCCAAGACAGCCGTGCTGCCAGCGCTACCAGCAAAGCCTTTTTCAAAGCTATCCATGAAGGTATCGGTCAAGGCATCGTCACCTGATTGATATTCTTCGCTGCTTGGTGGGGCTGGAATATCGCTCAAATCACCAGCAGGCATTGGGTCGGTGGTGCTACCGCCAGTGTCAGGAGTTGGATCAGTTGAAGGCATACTACCGCTACCCAAGCGACCAACCGTGGTGAAGATGATCGATTGCTTCATGCTTGGATCAACGGTTGAAAGATCCAGCACGCCGATCATGGCGATGGTGGTCAATTCGCTAGCGCTTGGGTAGACCAAAACTTTGCCGAAGGTTTGATCTTCGACTTGGCCTGTGCCCCAGCCATAGGTTGCCATTTCACCTTCGTAGAAGTCCACAATCGTTTGTGGGTCTTCTTCGGTCAAGTAATAGGTCAATGGTTCGAGATCCAAGCCAGTTTGTTGTTCTTGGTTTTCGAATTCACCTTCCATGCCACCAATTGCTGCATCAATGATTTCGTTTTCGCCCTTGACGTAGGGATCGCTTTGCGGTGGTGCTGGAATTTCAGCAGCAGCTCCGCTTGGATCAGTTGATGGCTCCTCGGTTGGCGCAGCCGCTTCTTCGGTTGCGGTTGGCGCTGGTGCTTCAGTTGGAGCGGTCGTCGCGGTTGGAGCGGTCGTCGCGGTTGGAGCGGCACTACCACCACATGCACTTAATGCAAGGGCAATTAAAATTGCGCTAATCGTCCGTTTTGACATGAGGGTCATTCCTCCTAAATAAAATCTGTTGTCGGCATTCGCATTGCCAAGGGCTTTACGCTCAGCAATGTTCGCGCCACCCATTCATCCTAACTCTCAAATCAAAAACGTGCTATACCAAAAACAGTGTGGTAATAATCACAAGGTTTGGTACGCCGATACATTTAAAAGGTTACAACTCAGCCAAACTCTTGCAATCTGCCACACGAAGCCCTCAGCCTAAGCAATTGCTCAACACTGAGGGCGCTTGAAAACTCAGCAGATTGTGAAGTTTATTTGACGTTAGTGCCAGTCGTGATCACCAGAATTCCAGTGCTGCCAGTCATTGTCAAATCAATCGCGTTGATTGCGGCCACATTGGTATCAGCTTGGAAATTGACTGATACACTGTTGGGAACTGCTGGTGATTCGATGGTTTTCCAACCACGCTTGGGCATTTCAGTTGTATAAAAATTCTTAATTTCATCCATAGTTGCGGTTGAAATATAGAATTTAGTCGTTGTGCCACTGCCAACGTTGGCGGCGCTTTGGTTAAAGCTGCTAACCGCTGCATCAAGAATTGGATCTTGGCCATTTTGATATTCGCTGCTGCTGGGCGGGGCCGGAATGGTTGTATCAGTTACACCACCACCACAGCCAACCAAGCCAACCATCAATACGACGAGCAATACATACCCAAAAAACCGTTGCATGTGACTATCCTCCTACTGGTTGTTAATTGTTACGCAATCATGACGTAGCAATTTTGCAAACCGTTCCTTAAAAGTTAGTCCAATTGCTTGGCAAGGTATTTTTGGTTGTTAAGGCACATCAATGACGATGATTGTGCGTTGTTGACGAACGCATCATACACGCCCTGTCAACCCCTTGAGGGAAGTCAGAAGTCAAAAGGCAAAAGGCATAATAACCGAAAAATACTTGGTATCTCAAATAATCTTCAGCCAAAAGCCTATCGCCATGCACACTTCGTGGATCAATCACCCATAGGCTTCTTCATGTTAAATCCTGAAAACGTTAACGGTTGGCCTCTTGCATTCACCCTCAATATGCCGCATACTGCATAGTACCGAAATCTATAACTCTAGTTCGAGGAGGACGAAGGCGACAATCTGGATTGTTGCTGCTGCGTCCCAAAACCAGCCAGCCATAATAGCGCCGTAAGGCCCGATTGAAGCCGATTGAACCCATGGACCCTGCATCTAGTTTAGAGCTGCTTGGGCTAGCGATGTGTCTCATTATTGTGAGTGTCGCCTCAGCAGCCGAAGCAGCGCTCTCTACTATCTCACGCCACCGAATGAATACGCTGTTGGAGAACGGCGAACGCCGCGCCAACGTGGCTATGCGCCTGTTGGAAGACCCCTATCATCTGCGAATTGGGACGTTGTTGCTCAGTACCGTCGGGACGATTGGCGCAACGGCGCTGCTCTTGACGTTTGTCGCCAATCGCACTGGTTGGCAGCAAGCCTCGTTTCTGTTGATCTTTCTGCTGGTTTGGCTCACCATCGGCACAACCTTACCCAAAACCCTCGCCACCGCCTATCCCGATAGTATGGTGCTTTGGACGGTGCGTCCATTGCGGATTTTGCTGTGGCTGGTTGCGCCAATGCAATGGCTGTTGCGCCAAATTGCCCGCCCAATTGGCTTGGTAACTGGCCAGCATCCTCTCATCGTTACCGAGGAAGAACTGAAATTAATGGTCAACGTCGGCGAAGAAGAGGGCGTGATCGAGGCCGAAGAACGCGATATGATCGAGGGTATTTTTGAATTTAGCGATACGGCTGTACGCGAAGTGATGGTCCCACGGATTGATATCGTCGGTTTGGCTGCGACTGCCTCGATGGAAGAAGCACTGAATTTGTTTATTAGTGCTGGCCACTCGCGGTTGCCGATCTACGACGAGTCAATTGACCATGTGCTCGGAGTGTTGTACGCTAAGGATCTGTTTCCGCTGTTGCGTGATGGGTTGCGTGATGCGCCATTACGCTCCTTGGTACGCCAGTCCTATTTTGTGCCCGATTCGATCAAAGTTGATGATTTGATGCGGGCTTTGCAAAGCCGCAAAGTGCACATGGCGATTATCGTCGATGAATATGGCAGCACGGCGGGCTTAGTCACAATTGAGGATTTGCTGGAAGAGATCGTTGGCGAAATTCAGGATGAGTTCGATAGCGAAGAAGCGCCGATTCAACAGGTTGGCCCTCACGAATGGCTGTTCGATGGTCGGGTCTCAATTGATGCAGTCAATGATGCCACAGAGTTAACATTAATCAATGACGATGTAGATAGTCTCGGTGGCTTCGTTTTGTCGATGTTAGGCTCAATGCCCAAAGTCGGCGATGTTATCCAAGCTGGAGATACAACAATTGAGGTTGTTACGATTCAAGGCTTGCGACCACAACGCCTACGCCTAAGCTTAGCCCATGCCGAACACGAGTTCGCCGAGGTTGGGAGTAATACCGATGATGGTTGACTACCAAGCCCTGTTAGCCAACGCCAAAACCGCCCGCGAACGAGCTTACACGCCCTACTCACGTTTCAAAGTTGGCGCAGCAGTGCTGACGGCCAGCGGACAAATATTCCATGGTTGTAATATTGAAAACGCCGCCTATCCGGTCTGTTTATGTGCTGAGCGTTCAGCCCTCGCTGCGGCTTGGAGCGCTGGCGAAACAGAATTTATCGCGTTAGCAGTTGTTGCCGATACGCCTGGCCCAGTTGCGCCCTGTGGGATGTGTCGCCAATTTATGTTTGAGCTTGCTCCCGATCTGCCTGTGCTGTTGGCAAATTTGGCTGAGCAAACCCAACATACCACGCCACGCGAGCTGCTACCTGGTGGATTTTCACCTGAAAGCCTAGCTCACAATCGTTAATCAAAGATCAAATGTGTATTCGACCAAAGCCCTTGTGTTGCACAGGGGCTTTTTATATTGCCCAACATTGGGGTATTGACTTAGAGCGCACGCAAATGTTTAGAATGCCTGTAACGACGAATAACTAACTGGGAGACACACGCATGCTCAAGCGAACAATTGGCAAAAGTGGTATTGAAGTCAGTGCTTTGGGTTTAGGCTGTTGGGCCATCGGCGGCCCATTCAATCACAATGGCAATCCCTCAGGTTGGGGCCAAGTTGACGATGCTGAATCAATTCAGGCAATTCATGCAGCGCTTGAGCTTGGAGTCAATTTTCTCGATACTGCCAATGTCTATGGGTGTGGCCACAGCGAGCAAATTATTGCCCAAGCGATCGCTGGCCGCCGTGATCAGGTGATTCTCGCCACTAAATTTGGCAATAGCTGGGCTGAAGGCAGCAAAGATTCGTTTGAGCAAATTCCAATTAGCCCTGCCGAAATTCGCCAACAATTGGAAGCCAGCCTCAAACGGCTCAATACCGATTATGTCGATTTGTTACAATTTCACTTGTGGGGCTATCCGGTCGAAGATGCCGCCCCAGTGCGCGATACGCTTGAAAGTTTGGTGAGCGAGGGCAAAATTCGCGGCTATGGTTGGAGCACCGATCGGCTTGATGCGATTAAGCTCTTTGCTGAAGGCCCACATTGTATTGCTGTGCAACAACAATTGAATTTATTGCATGGTCATAGCACGGGCGAGAGCGATGCAATTATCGCCTTTTGCGAAGCCCACAATTTAGCCAGCATCAATCGTGCACCCTTAGCGATGGGTTTGTTGACAGGAAAATTCACCCCCACTACCAGCTTTAGCAGCGATGATGTACGCAGCAAAGTTGCATGGTTTGAGGGGTTTCAGGCCGGCAAGCCCAATCCTGAATGGCTCAAAAAGCTCGAAGCCTTGCGCGAAGTGTTGACCAGCGAAGGCCGCACGCTGACTCAAGGTGCTTTAGCTTGGTTGTGGGGTCGCAGCAGCCAAACCCTGCCAATCCCAGGCTTCCGTACCGTCGCTCAAGCCAGCGAAAACGCCAAAGCCTTACAATTCGGCCCATTGAACCCCAGCCAAATGCAGCAAATCGCTAGCATTTTGCAGGGCTAGCGATACGTTTTTGATCCACGAAGAGCACGAAGGACACGAAACATGGCTCTAGGCTAACGAAATAATTTTAGAAATCACTGATCGTTGATAGCCAATAGTCCATAGCCTAGAGCCTACTCTCTTCGTGCGCTTCGTGTCCTTCGTGGATCAAAAGGCTAATCCCTAAAACACCAACAGCAGCGACACCGGAGAACCAGTGATGTCGCTGCTGTTGACGAAACAACCGCCGATTACCGCATGATCATCGGCAGATAAACTGTTGTTGGCAGGCGGCCAACGATATAGGCATAGCCTTCGATCTGGCTGCCAGCAAGGTCGGCTCCCAGAAGCAAATCGCCATGTCCATCGCCAGTAGCGTCGCCCAAACCGGCTACTGCCCGCCCAAGTCGGCCACCGCCAACAACCCCATCAAGGCTAAAGCCCTGTTCTATCGTCAAATTGGCCAAATTAATTGTATTACTGATCGATGGGGTATTGACCACATACACCCGACCTGTATCAGTGCCAAGGCTACTATCAACTCCATAGGCTCCGATAATTAGGCGTTGATCGCTATAGCCCACCGAAAAACCAGCCTCATCACCAGCTTGCTCTCCCACGAAGCGCACGGTATTGCTCAACGGCTGCGCCAAATCAAGCGTGCCACTGAAAGCTGATCCATAAATCAAATCAACTCGACCAGCGCCGCCAGCAGGAAATTGATCGCTGCCAACCGCCAAATCGCCTCGTTGATCGCCATTCAGATCGCCGGTGCCAACCAAGCTGATGCCAGCGCGATCACTCGCTCCAGCCCCGGCAATCACAAAGCCATTCTGGGCCAGCGCTCCGATAGGATATGAGGCGGTGGTGTTAGCACCCCATACGACGGCCACGCTACCAGCAGCGCTACGCCCAAATGGATCGGCCACATACGAGCCTACCAAAATCTCAGGCTTGCCATCACCGTTCATGTCGCTGGTGCTACCAACCGCGCTACCAGCCCGATCACTTGCAGCAGCGCCATCGATCCGATAGCCATAATTGCTAGCAGTTGCCAAATCGAGGGTTGTGGTGGTGGTTTTGCCCCAAACCACATAGGCAGCGCCAGCATTATCGGCGCTGGCATCGACCCCAATTGCCCCGATCACGATTTCGTTCAAACCGTCATTATTGAGATCTTCAACCCCAGCCAAGGCATAGCCCAAGCGATCGCCTGCAACCGCACCATCAATCCGATAGCCATGATTGCCAAGCGCCGCCAAATCGAGGGTTGTGGTGAGCGAGCCGCCCCAAACCACAAACACACTGCCAGCAGTGGCGCGGTTATTGGGCGATTCGCCCCATGCCCCGATCGCAAAGTCATCAATTTCGTCGCCGTTGACATCGCCAAGGCCAGTGACGCTCCAGCCAGATGAAGCACCCTCACTGGCCCCATAAATTGCCACGCCCCGTTCGGCCAGATCGGGGGCTTGCAAGGTTGCGGTAAGCGCTTGACCCCAAATTAGATAGCTGGTGCCAGCGTTGTTGCGACCCAACGGATCAGCGACCCAAGCACCGACCAAGCTATCGGCCAAGCCATCTTGATTAATATCGCCAGCGTCGGCCACGGCATAACCAGCGTGTTCGCCAGCACCGCCCGTAAACGCCACAATTGTTGTTTCGGCGAGACTTTCGCTGAATTGCGGGGATTCAGCAAAAGCCCAGCCACTTAATCCAAGGGCAATGCCACAGCCGCATAACCCAAGTAATTGACGCAATTTCAAACCAGACCCTCCAAGAACGTGTGCCACGATGAGTTTAGACTGTTATTTCCGACTAAATTGTTTTTATATCGCGAGACTATACTCGATCTTCAAATTCACGTCAAACTGGTATACTAAAGGGAGTTTTTGGCTTGATTAGAGGTATCTAGAAGGAGTGCCCATGGTTCGGGTCTTATTTGTTTGTTTAGGCAATATTTGTCGTTCGCCAATGGCTGAGGGCATTATGCGCCACTTGGTCGAGCAACGAAAGCTTAGTCATGCGATCGAAGTCGATTCGGCGGGCACGAGCCATTATCATATTGGCGATGATCCGCACCACGGAACTATGCGCATTTTGCGCCATAATGGCATTAGCTTGAGCCATCGGGGCCGCCAATTTGGCAAAATTGATCAACAGAATTTTGATTATTTGATCGCGATGGATACCCAAAATCGGCATGATATGCAGGCGGTTTTAGGCTCAAACGGGGCTGAGGTACGCTTGATGCTTGATTATATTCCCAACGGAGTCAAAGGCCGCGATGTGCCAGACCCTTGGTATACTGGCAATTTTGAAGAAGTCTATGCGATGTTGCACACTGCCTGTAATGCTTTGCTTGATGAAATTGTCGCAACAAAACTGTAATAGTTAATAGTATGCCCTCACCCTAACCCCTCTCCCACTGCGGCGGACGAGGGGCGTGCCAAGCTTCATGATCACGGGATTCCCCCTCGCCTCGCGGGCGGGAGAAGGGCTAGCGTACAAGGGTAGGTTTCTGCTACGAACCACCGATAGATTGGTTCATCGATGCATGGATGATAGCCTTGATTGCCCTTGAGGGGGTGCAGGGGGATT